>NZ_FOZS01000005.1 GCF_900116205.1 Halostagnicola kamekurae
AACGCGCTGCTGGGATTGAGAAAGTCCGATCCTCACGAGTATCGCCATCGTAGTTTGCGAGCTCGTACGTGCCAGTGACTGTATAGCTGTAATCAATTTCGAGTGGGTCGCCCGACGAGACAGAGCCCTCCTCGAGGACTGTGATCCCGCCATCAATTCCGTTGAGTTGGCTCTGGTGAATCGCTAGACTCCGGCGACTTTCAACTCTATATCAGGTGCTCGATGCACTACTCTTGGACAATTCTGGCTTCAGTTTCCCCCGAATCTCTGCTGGCGAAACGATTGGACTCATTCACAGTGCCACTATGTAGGTCCAACCCAACGCCCTATGGCGATTCACCAGAGCCGAAAGTTTCGATCCTATACAGAAGAAAATAGGGTGTTAGTTGCACCCGGTTCGGCGAATCTCCGGGATTCGGAGAGTACAGCCCCCATAAGCAATGATCCGTTTCAACACGGGTGATTACTCTGTCGGGTGTATTTGGAAACAAATACCATAGAATAACTACGACGGCGAACTCGATCGGGTTCAGAACAGTCAAATCAGTACCCCTTGTGTAGCACATTGTTGATACGGAGCCGCCCTGCGATTCTGCGGCGAGTACGATAGATCGCGAACTTACATTTCAGTGGCTCTGCCGGACAGATCTTGACTCGGGCCTACGACCGGAATCTGTATCAACAATCTTCGCCACAAGAGCGTATCGGGTCAGATTACATTGTGACCAGCACTTCTTTCGTACATAAGCACACCTTAGCGTCGTTTCAATCCCGTTTCTGGGCGTGATTACGTTGTGACCGACGTGAATCAGAGTACCGTATCAAATTCTTCGGGCAGTACATGAACCGGCCAGAAAATGAAAAGATCCTGAATAAGCATACAATAGCATATGCAATTGATCACTGGGATGAAGAGGAGGAGCTGTGGAAGGAATGTGAGTTTCATCTTGGAACAAGTGAAGATCGAGAATGGTTCGATTAGCAAGAGCGCGTCACTGTTCGAGTAGCAATTGGAGAAGCACCCGGGTACGATCCAGAACGTGATTTCGCGGATCTGATCAGCACTGGCCTGTCGCCTGCAGAAGCCATTGACTACTGGATGGTTGATATCCAAAATAGATCCCAACAAGACTGGGCTGAGACGCGTGGGAAAACTCAACAAGCAATTTCAAAGAATGTTCGGAAGGGACGGGAAAAGCTTGGGAAAACCAACTGAGGGTGGGACACCAAGGCAATAATGCAAAAGAAGGCGATTAGAGTAGACCAAGTACTATTACCAGCCTATCTCAATTCAAGATAGAGACCCAGGATGCCATTTATTGCAGAACATAATAATGAACTAGTGATCCCTGAAGCAATGGATGATGGGGAGGATCTCATATGTACTGAATGTCAGGAAGTAATGCGGCCACGAGGCCCGTTCAAAGACGGAACAGCGCGGCATTTCTATCATCTTGGAGCAACCGATTGTTCTGGCGGTGAATCGGATACCCATCGGAAGTGGAAATCACTGGCTGTTTCAGCGCTCCGACAACGGTTCTCTGAGGAGCTCTTGTATTGTGCTCCAGAAGCTACACTTGAGTGTGAATGGACGCTCACAGTAGCTGATTCACGAAGGGCGGACGCACTCGTCTCCTTCTCAGAAGCAAATCCCTTCTTCGGGGAAGGAGTCATTGTTGAGGTCCAGTGGAAAAACGAAGGAAAAGACGTGGCGGCAGCTACGCACGACTATCTGGCTCTCGGGTACAGCGTGTACTGGGCAGATGAGAACGATTTCGAGTCAGACCGCTTCCTCATAGATGACATGCTCACCGCGTTTAACAACCGCTCAGATGATGCTTTTGCCCCATACTACGCGGACCCGCCGTCTGGATTGGAAGGATCAAGCGCTGAAGGTGGGTTGCTCAACTACATACTCACCCATGACTCTGATCGCGTCGTCTCGTACTTAAACCCATTTCCAGATCAAGATCACGACTGGATCAATAGAGCAGGATGGATGTGCCACCGCTGTGGATTAGAACGGTACAAGCAGTCAAATCTTGAACAACCGGTCTACACTTATGATCCAGAAGATACGGAACCACGAGAATTAGAGCGTATTGAACGTGGATTCCGTCCTACTGATCACTCGCATGAGTGGATTGGACGTCGAAGCGGATCTGAAGGTGAGCAGTTGGATTGTGAGTGCGGTGCGAAGCGAACCCACAAGGGAAACTCTGTCATTGTTGACCATGGCCCCAACGCCACTTGGGATGTCACCATCTCTATTCCATCAGAAGAAACCGAGCATTCTGAACGGTTCTGAATAGTCCATCCGGAGGGGATTAGAGGTCATCAGTTGACTTTGCGGTCTTTGCCTCGTACAATGTACTATACAGAAGCCCCTGCATTCGGTGAGATGACTCCCCAAGTGGAATCGTAGTTCTGATGTAGATAGATTCTTGACTTGGTAAGGCGCGGGTCGGATCACATCTTTGTGATCCACTGCTGTTAGGGCTCTATAAGTAGCTACGCTTGTCAGAATCCCGTATGATAATCATATCAAGCGTCTGGAATCGCTAGAGATGTCTCTACAAAGGGTCTGTCTTGGTTACACAGGTATCCTATCGGTTGTACTCGAGGAAAGTAATATTGATTTCAACATCTCGTTTCGCGTAGGCCACAACGAAGGCAACCAGGAGAAACAGACTGAAGACTGTAAATCCAATAAGCGCTGCTGTCGGTGGGAAAGCAGTTGTGAGAATCATTTCTGAGAAAGTACTACTCCGTGAATTCGTGATCGGACTCGTCGTCAATCTCGTTCAGTGCCTTTTCCGCTTCTTTCTCGAGTTCTTCCATTGAGGGTCTGTCTTCGTCTTTGGCGTCCGATTTACAGCCCCTTCTCTGAGCGTCTTCTTGATCGTCGTTTTCTTCATCCTTCCACGGTTCCCACTTCTGGAGCTGCTCGATACGTGTCTGATACTTGTCTGGCACCGCCTCCTTTCTCTCAGTCGGGAGATGTTCCCACCGCTTGGCCATGCTTTCCCAGTACTCTGCAGGCTGCTCTTCCCAGTAGTGGGTAGGACGCTTGTCCGGATGAGTTGGTCCAGGGAGTGCAGGATCCCGTCTAATCTTTTTCTTTCCTTGCGGGATCCTCACATCTCCTTCATCAAGTGCTTCTCTCACCTTCGATTTGATCGTCGATAGGTCGCTCATTGAGACCTCGTGTGACTCACACGTTGACTTGAACTCGTCTGACCAGGCTACCATCTCGTCGAGCGTCTTACAGTCGCGTATGCGTTCATCGATAACAACCGCAACAACACCGAGGATAACTCGAGGAACTCCTTTTTGATTCCCGAACTGCTCGAGGTCGAGATCCTGGACAACGGCCATCACCTTTTCACGCTCATGGGATGCCAGCGGTAGTGCTGAGCAGATTCCTTGGACGAAGCGTTTCTTATCCCGGTGATGCTCACGAATGCTGTGTTCACCGTCGGTTCGGTGACGTCCTTCGTTTAGTTTCCGAAGATACTCTGCCTCTTCGTCAGCAATCCTCTCATCGCCAATTCGTGTTGCTGCTGAACTGTCATACCCTGCGCTGTACAGATGTCCTTCTTGAGTACGTTCCCGCTGTGTGCGTGATGCATCGATACTATCGTCGTGACGTGTTCTACCAGCTGGTTCTAGTCTTTCGTGCCCTCGTCTCATTCTTCTTTCCTCCATTTGATTTTCCGGGGAAGGTGGAACAACATTGTAGTCTGACTCAACAATCTCTTCGGTAGTGATGTCTTGGTGCTCATCAGGTATCGGCTGCAGATTGCGCTCTTCAGAGTTGCTCGGTTCATTGCTTGGCATAGTTACGTCTAGTTAGTTCGTTTCTGTTGTCGATCGAGGGAGGAATTCGACAGCCGATGCTCAAAAATAGATGACCGTTG
The DNA here is from genome assembly GCF_900116205.1 of Halostagnicola kamekurae. Taxonomy (NCBI): domain Archaea; kingdom Methanobacteriati; phylum Methanobacteriota; class Halobacteria; order Halobacteriales; family Natrialbaceae; genus Halostagnicola; species Halostagnicola kamekurae. The sequence continues at coordinate 3,921 of NZ_FOZS01000005.1, forward strand.
TTCCCAAAACGACAAGGCAACTGCTCGGAGCAATTACCTGCAGTAGAACGATGGGAACGCCATGGCGCTCCTCCCTTCATATTCACGTGTTGGAACCAGTCTCACTTAAAGGAATTCTCACCTAAGGGAATATCGACCACTAGCAATCAACATGGATGTCTCTATCATGCGGGTTTTGTTAGGGTTACTTGATGATTTTATCTAAACTCAAAGAAGGTGATGTTGATCTCGACGTCTCGTTTTGCGTAAGCCACAGTGAACAGCACTAAGAGAAAGATGCAGATCACTATGACAACACCAACTGCCACTACTACTGTCGGATTGGAACCCGCGAAAACCATTGTTGCTTGTGAAATTTGATTTCCCAATTGCTCTCGCTCAGAGCGAGAGTAGTTTCACGTCTGTACTGCTTGCTCTGCAACGTGGACCTCTAGATACACACTCGGCTCAAAGGGAGCTCACTGTGAGTCTAATAGCAAAAGCTGTATACCCGCCACCTCATCCACCATACTAGTGTCCGTAGTTTGAGCGTCCTTCGTGATCAACGACTGTGATTTACTTACCACTATCTCCCCCAGCATCGCGAACGATGTTGGGGATGTGCATGTGAGTTTACGCAACGCTTCTGAGCCGCCAACGCTTTCAACGTTGGGAGGACGTAATATTCGACTCACACGCACTGCTGGTTCCCCACGCCGCTATGAACGACGTCAGGACAACACAGTGCGTTCCCACAGACATACCTATTGAACCGACGCTGTCAACGCCGGCCTGTATACAACGGATTGATCGCCCAAGGTTACTGGGCAGTCGTAGGTCACCGGTCGTGGCTCTCAATCACCAGTCCATTACTAGGACCTGTCACGGAGAGTGGCGACCTCGTACGGCCATCATCAATCCGTTCCTATCGCAGTTGCTATGGTACAGACACAAGGGGATTACCCTTTGGCCGTTAGCGTTCTGTTCCACATTGTAATCGCTGAGAATGCACGTAGCTGCCAACTACGTACTAGCGGCCATTGCCGCCGCTTTGGGACTGACGCGAGGATAATCCCTCGGGTCATATGCAGCGATGCCGTGGTATCGCCTTACGTGAAATCTACCGATTCCCACTCAGACCGTGAACTATCACTCCTGAGTTTTCCTCTGTAGTGTTCCAAGCAAGACGGATCTTGCTCCGAGTGTGGTATCCCACATTCTATATTACTCCCTCAAAAGCGTTTTGGGGCCGTGAAGGTCTCATAGATCGATGCTTTCAAACGAACATCGAACTGAATACCGCCACGATCCAAATTGTTCTAGTGTTTAAGCGGGGGTTCGTGATGTCAAAACCGGGATGCACCGGTTTAGGGGGCGAAGTCTAGCCTGCTCGAAGAGCGCGCACGTTGCATCCAAAAACCGTCGGCGTGCTCGTCAACGGTGAACTCTTCAGCGTACCCATGGAGTGTTGACGCATCCGGCGCGCTAACGTCGTCGTCAGAGAGCCAGCCAAGGAGATCTGCCCCATTCGCCGGATAGTGATCTTCGAGAGCAGTGTGAACTCTCGTCGGTTTCGGTGACCACGCCAGCGTCTTCGTTGATCTCGAAGTGGGGGTGAAGGCTGATTACCACAGGGTACGGATCCCCGCCAGGCGGAAGCCGATCAAGATTGAATTGGCCAGCGCTGTCTTTGATCCGCTGGAAAAGCGTCTCGAATTGCTCACGTTGGAGTGGTCATTTCTCGTCAGTCTCGGCGAGTTCGATGATGACACGGTGCTCTTAGACATCGCCGATGCTGGGCTGACGCGTACGGCGCACCGGAATGAGTCACTGACCATATATAGCGAGAATAGGCGGGAATGGGAGTATACGGCCGCAAGTGATCTGGTTTTCGAGATTCGAGGGTAGGTTGAAGCGGGGAGACCGGGTTCCAGAGAGAGTTACGGAAGCAAATCGCGGAGGTCGTCCTCGTCCAACGCGTCATGATCTTCAAGATATTGGTTGACATCAGGGACAGTCTCCAGGGCAGTAACTTCCTCTGCTTTCCCCTCTGCGTTCCGACTGTACGTCGCTAATGCCTTGTGCGGATAGTCGTGATTGGGATCTATGAAGAAGAGATAGATGACGTGATACTCTGTATTCCCACGGGGGATTTCATCAACAACCTTGGTATACAATCGCCCTTGATCGCCGACGATGAGTATATCGAGGTTTGCGATGTGCTCATACACGAAGGAACTGGGCGGGGCCTCACTCGTTACGATATTCAGAAGTCGGTTGATAACCTCCTCCTGTTGAGAGGCCTCAAGTTTAGCAAAACCAGCGGCGGCTTCACCAGCAAAGATGACCCTCGTCTCTTCATCCGACAGGGAAACATAGCTCACGTCTATCTCAAAAAATCGGTTAGTACTTCAGTACAGACTCGAGATCCTCTTTGCTCGCTGTATTCCCTTCGGCGATATCCTCAATACCGCGAAGGACACCTTCGGGAACCTCGGGGCGATCCCCGTCCTCAGCGTCATCCTCACGGCCGTCGCCAGCTGGGTGGAGACTCATTGATAGAATATTAACGCTTCTCGGTAATAAGTCTGTGGACAGCTACACGGGTAGTGTTCAGATAAGCTGATTCCATGCGAAGGCGAACGACCTGAGCCACTGATCAGCAGTTTCTGCATAAGCGTTGCTAAAGCAATTTGAGAAGGAAGAGGTTCGTCTTTTTATCTCACGAAATATACGTTCAACACTGTTCCGATTTCCATGGCGTTCGTATCTGAAATCGAGGCCCTGTCGTTGACAGGCATAGTTCAGCGATTTATCGCCATCGACGAGAAACACGGCGTCATTGAGGTCGTGTTTCTCGCGTAATTCCGTGAAGAACGAACTGGCTATAACTTTGTTTCTAGTCGGTTCAAGCTTTGTATGGAGTGATTCGTTTGACTCTGGATCGACAGCGGCGTACAGCCAATACTGTTCATCGTTGAGACGGATCACCGTCTCGTCAACCGCGACGTGATCCGGGTTTCGACAGGAATTGGGCTGTAGATCTGCCTTGTGGACACAGTTATGTACTGTCGATCGAGCCCGGCCAACACCGAATATATCTAGAAGTCGAACAGTATTTGAAAGTGAGAGACCAGCAAGATGGAGTTGAATACTGAGTTTCATCAACAGTCGCGGTGTTGCTTCTCGCTCCACAAAATCCAAGTCGAACTGGCCGATACTAGGACTGAGGCGTGCGTTTTCGGGCATGAACTACTTTGAAAACGCCACGTCTCATTCCTTCAACCTTATCTGAACACCACCCTGCGGCTGGTTGGAGTGCGGTTTCCATCTTGATTGTTGTCGGGTAATCACTTATAATATTGGATTTGATATGGGTATGAATGAGTCAAATACATGTTCTGTGACTCATCCTTCAAAAAGGTCACAGAAGACTTTACAAGAGGGTATATTCGACCATTCTTTGGTGAATCAGACAATCAAAGCCATAAGATAACTAATTCTATTTAAAATGTTGAGAGGATACTCGTTAAGGTGTATCTTTCAGATGGCTTCCTCTTCTAGGGCCGAAGCCATATAATGTCCCATCCGTACTCGCTTCCAAAAGCGGAGATCTTCGGTATTCTCGTTATTGGCTCGTCGACAGAATTCGCAATGGGCTGGGTCCCATAGCTCCCAATCTTCTAACTCTTCGAAGGCGCTTGCATATCCATCTCCTCTAAACTCAAAAACCTGGGATTCAGTTGGGGAGTACTGTCTAATGATTCTGGTGTCGATATTGCCCAATGGTACAGGATTTGGGAACCGAACGTTGATAGCAAAATCACCAAATCCTTCTGCATCTAACTGCCTTGTGATCCGAGGTCCGAAGTTCTGATTCACGCCATCATACGAGCTAAACGCGTTCATGATGATCCTTTGATTTGCATCGAAGAGGTCACAGAGATAATTGAAGTTTTCGGCTCTGGTGAATCGCCATAATGCGTCGGCTTCGACCGGTAGAACTAGGAAGTTGAAGCGGGAAATCGCCGATGCCTATGTCGAAAATCTCCCGCTTCACGAGCAAAGTGGTTCAGTTAGCTCAAAATGCTGTTGGTGGCCGAGGCGAAGTCGCCGCCCCCGAAGGGGGTGGCGGCTTCGCCGACTACGCTGTTGTGTCGCTGCACTGTCTGCGGGTTTACCTAGAGAAATCGTATCGAGAAGCGCTCGATCTGCTGAGCGAGATGCCACATATTCTCGGGGAGATCGGCCTTGAGCCGGTCGATCTCCCTGACCATTCCACACTAGTCAAGTGGTTTGATAAGATTAAGACAGCACTCTGGCGAGTGCTGCTGCGCCTGTCGGCGCAGCTACACGAGCCAAGCGGACACGCCGCTATCGACGCGACGTTTTTCGACCGCGAAAACGCGAGCAAACACTACTGCCGGCGGACGAATTACCGCGTGCAGACGCTCAAAGCAACAGCTCTCGTCGATACAGAAACCCAAGCCATTCTGGACGTTCACTGTACGACAGAGAAACGCCACGACACACAGCTCGGCTGGCAGGTCGCCCGCCGCAACGCGGGCGACCTCGCCAGCCTCGCCGCCGACAAAGGCTACGATTGGATGGAATTACGCGAAAAACTCCGCGACAATGGCGTGAGACCGTTGATCAAGCATCGTGAGTTCCGGCCCATCGATCACGCGCACAACGCGCGGATCGATGGACCTCGCTACCGGCAACGAGCGATGTGTGAGACCGTCTTTTCGACGATCAAGCGCACGCTCGGCGACGCCGTGCGTGCGCGATCCTGGTACGGTGAATTTCGTGAACTCGTCCTGATGTGTACGGTTCATAACATCAAGCAGGCGGTGAAACAGTGAAATCACGCTCCGTCTGGCGATTCACCACGGCCAAGTTTTCATACCCTTGCTCGTCCTCCTCAATCCTACCAACCTCAACAAGATCAAAGAAAACGATATCATCGTCTCCAATCTCAGATTCGATCTTGGCGAGATCATCTTTCTGCTCATGGCTAAATTCTACCGGACGAAGGAAGAGTCTGAGTGCCACAGAATCATAATACGGGGAGACTTCGCGATACAATCGAAGATATTGACGGTAGGTGATCGGGGAACTAAGAGTACCCGATAAGACAGGAATGGGGATTCGATCTTTTTCCTCTTTGAAAAAATCTGCTACACTACCGAAATCGTTGATCACCCCTTCTACCCCCTCAGACAAGCTATTCTTATCTTGAGTGAGATAGCTCGGCAGATCAACAAGCACAAGATCTGCTGAGTTTTGGAAGACGGTCAGATTATTAAGATCGTCTTCATCAGTGATTTCAATAACCGTGTAGAGCTTTCCTTGTTTAGCGTCGGTAAATCGATTTAGACCGCCAAATTCTCTGACAACACTCCTTTCAGACGGCCCATTTCTAAGTATCGGAGCATAGGCTAACGGTTCGGTAGCTTCCTTTCTAGAATTGGAATTTTGTGTGTTCTTTGTCATTGATATGGGTCCTGTTGTTTTCTTCGATGGACCACTTTGACGCGGACAGCATGTCGTGGTGTACTATTGAAATGAACGTCTGACGTTATAAGTCTAGGGTTCGAATACTTCTCTACCCTAGAAGGATCCTCCGCTACAAATAGACCGTATTAGGCAAGTCAATGATTTTCTCCTTTGCTTTTGCTTGTGGCAATCTATGCAAACCCATATTAAATCTGAGTGGGAAAACAGACCGTCTCTAGAAAATATTCGTAGAATTTTCAATATTCCAATACTAGCACATATAGGAACAAGTATAATATCATCACAAGAATATTTACGGTACATGCCCGTATCACACAAGAACTCCAGTACACGCTCATTTGGTACTACTGTAGACTCGACAAAACGCCATCTGTAGGGTGATTTGCATGTAGCGATGTACCGTTCGGAACCCTCAATAGCTGAATTAAACAATGGATACTCATGAAAGGAGGTTGCTTATCGAACTGAACAGCAGGATCAATCAGTCACTGAGACTTCGCGTATGCAACAGCACCGACTGTGAGAACACCAAGAACCGCCACGTCTTTGGCATGGGAACCGGTCGTGACGACCTCGGGTTCACCGAACGGTGGTAGCAGGTCAATCTCGGTCTGGGTATGAGCGTGTCGTTTATTCATTGTTAGAGTTTACCTCAGTCTCGGCTTGTAGCGATGAGCTACTTGAGCAAAAGACTGTTTAATCTGATGAACTAATCCCACTAAAACTTTTTCATATTTATCATTATTAAGATGCTTAATACTTCCACAGATGTTCCGTTTCTATTCCATAATAGCCCTATTTCGTGAATTGATTGTATGAATTATTATATAACGCTCTTGCATAGATATCTGCCCTATTATTAGTCAATCTTAAGGGTGTTCTATACCGAGAGATCGATAGTAAATAATATTCCACTTTCACCATACTTTCTCAACGTCTATTTGTATTGCATGTCTGGAATGAGATATGGGCCAAGACCCATTTCGTGATCTGCATGAAGCATCGCTCTTTACAAATACTAACGTTGGTGCCTTTCGAGAGTTTCATCACCGACGTCTGGATGCTCTTCGAAAGCCCTCATGTGATATCAAGGCCGTTGAACACGGTGCTGTAATTGTTAATGTCGCTGCTCCAGAATTTCTTGAAAACTCGGCTGGAGACCATATCGACCCAGTTGAACTGATGAATAATCATGAGAAATGGCCAACAATATCTCGAGGAAAGCGGACTGGCGAGCATGCATCACTAGATCATTGTGGGATCATTGCAGTCAACAAAGCAACGCACGAGGGCAGGGAATCAGTAACCCGGATTGATCGCCATGGAATCCTCGAGTCGGTTAGTACGACCATTTTTTCGAATAGAAACCAGTCTGGTGATCGATCATTGTTATCTACAAGTAAACTGGAACAAGGACTTGTGGAGGTTGTTGGTACGTATACCGATCGAGTCCGTGATGGTGTGCAAGAAAACACACTTGTGATAGTTTCATACGTTAATTTGGAGAATGCAGGTATTTTCCAGAATAGTGGCCCTAACAGGCATCCTGACATAAAAGGATCAATTATTAGAACACCAGTCACATCGCTCGGAACAGCTAGTATTCGAGATGAATTGATACCCGTTATTAGACCTCTCTGGAACGCAGTCGGTGATCAACAATCACGTCATATGAATAATGGTGAGTGGGAGTACGAGCCGAAACAACAATTTGACTGGTAGTTCAGTAACCTTTACTTTCAGTCTGCTCAGAAAACCATTAAAAAGTACAAGTACAATGTATAAGGTATGGTAGACGATTCAGGCAAAACGGGCAACCCAGGTAATGGAGAAGGATCAGAGAGTGGAAAAGGCCGACAGAATTCTGAGCGGCACGAGCTCACTGGATCGGAATCTCGTAATATTACAGGGAACAGCGAACGAGTAGAAAAGGACAGTGAAGTCACCGACCCTGGAGACGTTCCTGATGGTGGATATACGGTTGCTCCAACCCGGAACAACCCTGACCGAGAACCTGACTCGCAAGACAGTGATGGTGGAGGAGACGACTAACGAACGCCATTATATATTTACACTTAGTAGATGGTTTCCGCAGAGACACTAACGATCGCAGCACTTCTTATAGCACCCGGCGTAATCGCTATTCTGATCGGCATCACATTGGGTGTTGTCGAGAAGGACGTTAGCCGTGATCAGCTCTATCTCACAAGTTTCGTCTCGAGCATCGGTATCGACGTTGTGTTCATTTGGATCGCGCAGTGGCGGTGGGGGATGACAATTACTGACCGGGTTGCAATAGAGACTGTGTTTTTTGGAGATGAACAGTTCAATGTCGGAGCAGCAGCCCTCCTGTTCGTTTTGTCTTGCTTACTTGGAGTTATCTATGGTATCGGTTTGACCTATAACGTATCACATTACTTTCGGGAGAAGATGGCTTTTTTTCGGAGCCATCGCCGAAATCCGTGGCAGCCGTGGGAAGGTAGCCTCAGAGATGCAGAAGAGGTCATGGTTGAACTGAAAAATGGGGACGATGTAATCGGTATGTTAGCTGAATATAGCCGTGTGGAAAAAGAGCGTCAGATCGTGCTACAATCACCACAATTTCTCGACTTCGAAGATAGTCCAAACCGAGAGAAAATCATCATTCCAGAAAATGAGATTGCGCTTGTCCATGTGATGACAACACAGGAGCGCAAAGGAGTCTGGAATCGTGGGAAAGCTTTCCTAAGCCGATCAAAGGGTAGTGTACAAGGGCTATTATTACAGTCGAATGATGATTATAGTGACGAGGGCTGAGTTATGTAGAGGCCACGCCGCTACATTCGAGCCTGTACGATGGAACGAAGAGTGCTGGTTGGTTGTCCAGCACATAACGGCATTATGAATTTAGGAAAAACAGTTAGTGATATGAGTGACTGGAGCCTGCGGAAATATGGTGTGGGGTACGGAACCTCCGGAAACGGTGGTGTTGTAGATATCCGGTTAGCCTGCGGAAACTAACTCCGAATCCGTTGAAGTCTGCCGGATTCCCCGAAGCAAAAACAACTCCGGGAGTCCGAATCTGACGGAGGATAGGAGTACCGAAGGCTTGGCACTCCCAGCAGTCCCACCCGCCACAGTCCGCGAACCCCCGTACGAATTCTCACCGCATTGGGGTTCGGTGGAACTACAAACCTGAAATCTCCAACGCTCAGGATTCCTCTGCGTGAACGCGGAGTGAATGTCAATAACTCTAGCGTTAAGAGAGAGTGAGAGAGTAGATTTCGTGTGCTTTCCATCTCAAAGGTGGCTAGTTTGCTCATGAAGGGAGAGATCGACACTTTCAGATATATGTAGATAGCAAACGAAGCAAACGAAGTTAGGTTTTAAGTAGTAAGAGTGAGTGTCCACTAGTATAGTATGTCAGGGCCATTTGCAGATATTACGGAAACGGTATTCGCTGAGAAGTCCGTACTCAGTGAAAGCTATCAACCAGAGGAGATTCTCGAGAGAGATGAAGAGATCGATGCCTTCAGCCATGCTCTTCAGGACGTTCTTTTTGGACGAGAACCGGAGAACCTTTTTCTCTACGGGAAGGCAGGACTCGGGAAAACAGCAGTGACAAAGTACATGATGGAGGAGTTGAAGTCTGAAGTGAAAACCCGCGACGAAGCGGATGAACTCCACGTCCACGAAATCAATTGCAACGGAAAGACGCTGTTTATGGTTGTTCGGCGTCTTACCAATAATCTCCTTCCTCCGGAAGCAAGTTCGTTTCCAAAGCGGGGGCTCGGAACTGGGGATGCATTTGAAGAGCTTTATCAACAACTCGATCGACTTGGTGGAACCCATTTGATTGTTTTCGACGAAATTGACCACCTTGACGATGTGAATACCCTTCTCTATGAACTTCCTAGAGCACGATCGAATGACCAAATTTCAGACTCGCTAGTTGGTATCATTGGAATCAGTAATAACTACACATTCAGACAGACGCTTTCATCCAAAGTCAAAGATACACTAATGGAGACGGAAATCTCTTTCAGTCCATACGATGCTGGAGAGCTCCGAACGATTCTCCACGATCGAGCTGATCGAGCGTTTGTTGATGGCGGTTGTGATGATTCAGCGATTGCGAAGGCAGCAGCACTTTCAGCACAAGATATGGGGAACGCACGGCAAGCTCTCGACCTCCTTCGAGTTGGTGCCGAAGAAGCTGAGCGACAGGACGACAACATTGTAGTTGATACTCATATTGAGGAAGCACGCACGCTTGTACAACGTGGACGGCTCCGAAACAAGATCCGGGACCAAACTGAACATGCACAGTATATTCTAGAGACGATTGCAAAGCTCGAGAACCGTGGAGAGGTTCCTGCTCGATCAAAGACCATTCAAGATGGCTACGAACAAGTTGCAGAAGCGTACGGAACAACGCCTTTAACGACACTCAAAAGTATTCAGGACCATCTATCAGATTTACATATGCTTGGATTCCTGCTTCGTCACGAGCGGAACCAGGGGCTTAGTGGAGGTCAATACTATGAGTACGAACTCGATCTCGATCCAATGATTGTTCTCGAGACTCGAGAAGATATCATCCAGTCTTCCGAGTGAAAGCACACGAAATGTACTCTCTCACTCCTTCAGTTTCTTGGTGGTTGTTCTCAAATTCTGCGAGAGCACACGAAATGTACTCTCTCACTTCATCTGTTGTTTGCGAGCCTTCACTAACTCTGAACTGAGAGAGCATACGAAATGTACTATCCATCATTGTGACTGATAGTAAATTCACTCATGCGGTTGAGCATGGCGAGTGCTGACTCGAAGGTCGCGTAGTGCTCGAGCATATAGGCGACCGTCTCCTCCCGTGGGGATACTGGGTATCCCTCGACGTGTTCGGTATCGATCGACGACTTGAGGATCGAGGACGACCTGCAGTGGCTCTGGAAGCTTTTCTCTGGGCTGACACCGAATGCGGTGGGGAGGTTGAACGAGTCGAAGAACGTCTCCTAGGCGTCGACGTCCTGCTCGCGAGGCGGGGAGAACGGGTAGTCATCGGGGTCGTGACCGACTTGATAGCCGCCCTGTGTCCACATGTAGACGGCGTCGGTCCGCGTGAACGCGAATGGCCAGTCGCCGAACTGCGGGATGACGGACACTTCGCCGATGGACGGTGGACTGACGCTGGCGCTTGCGGCCACCAGCACGCGTGCTGTTTCCCGCACACGACCGGACAGTGAGGCCGTCGTCATAGGTGACGTAGCCTGCGTCTTTAAGCCGATTGACGGTCTGTCTCACCGTCTCGTACGGTGTGTGGAAGTATTGGGTGACACGGCGGATGGAGTCACCACTGTTGATGGCGAGGATCGTCTGCGCCGCCGTGTCGTCGAGCACCTCGTACATCTGGGGTTACCAATAATCTGGTAACAGTTAAAATTCTCATTCCACTGGCCATGAAGCTACAATCTCTCCATTCGTCTCCAAGGTTGCCGTGGACCCTGTCGAAACAGTATAAACGGGCGATGGAATAAACGAACCAAACGAACGGAACGAGCAAAACGAAGGTAGTGAATGAACTCTTAGGAACGAACTGGTTGAGGATGAACTGGCTGACCCGTACTCAATGAACAGAACGACAGAAACGAACGTAACGAATAGAACGAACGAGCTGATAGCAACGAATGTGTTTGATTCAACGAGTGTAACGAACAATTGGTTTTAACATCATAGTGATCCTCTCACCGAGTGAAACACCCTCACCGAACGAAACGAACGGAACGACCTAAACGAACCCAACGAGGAAAACGAAGAAAATGAGCGACACCAATACCGCACGAATCACCGTGGCGAATCAGAAGGGGGGCGCGGGGAAGACAACCGACGTCATTCATACTGGCGGCGCGCTAGCTGCCCGGGACCACGACGTCCTCCTAGTCGATATCGACTATCACGGAGGACTCACTTGCTCGCTTGGCTACAATGACCTGTACTACGACACTGACCGCACAACGCTGTTCGACGTACTGGATTTCGATCAGATGGAGTCGGTGAATGACATCATTGTTGAGCACGAGGAATTCGACATCCTCCCCGCGAGCGAGAAGCTTGCGAACAACAAGAACATCCAGACATTGCTTGAGGCGCCGAAAAGTCGAGAGCGACTGGAGATGACACTCGACGAACTCGATGAGGACTACGACTACATCATCGTCGACACGCCCCCATCCCTGAACGTCCTCACCGATAACGCCCTCGTCGCGACCGGCAACGTCGTCATCCCTGTAATTCCCGAGAAACTCAATGCCAACAGCCTCCAGATTTTCGCGAAGCAACTGAGCTCCCTCGAACAGGCGTATGGAGACATCAATCGTCTCGCGATTGCCTGCAACCGTGTCGAACAGAACGCCGAGCACCGCGATACCATCGAGGAGATCAAATCGGCGTACTCCCTCCCAATTTTCGAGATTCCGAAGCGTACGGATCTCTCCCAATCGATCGGCGAAGGTGTGTCTGTCTTCGGCTTCGCCAAGGAGAACAAGCGCGTCGAGGATGCACGTGAACTGTTCAACGAAATTGCCGACCTGTTCGACGAGACGTTCGAGAAGACCGTGCCTGAGGAGGTGGAAGCATGACTGACGGCTGGGGCGATGCTTCCGGCATCGAGGGCAACTACGAAGAGGAGGACGATGAAACCGATTCCGGCGATACGAGTGAGGTGAGTGAAACGGTGGAAACCAGTTCACCGACTGAAACGGCCGAATCGACTTCAACGAACGAAACGAACGAAACGAACGAAACGAGCAAAACGAAGACAAACATCAAGGACGAGTGGAACGGGCGGACGATCTACATTCCCGACAATGTCCTCGACGAGATGGAGGATACCTACCTCGAGTCCCAGTTAAAGCTCCGCAAAGCGGGCCAGGACGAGTTCAAGAAGAACCGTCACTTCTACCCGCTACTCATACAGTTCGGTGTTGAGGCGCTCTCTGAGGCGGATGCTGAGGAAATTCAGACCCGGCTTTCGGAACTCGGCGAGGAGTGACGCCGCGCAGAGTGAGGCCGAGTTGAGTTGCGAACGACACGAAACGTTTACCGGAGGGCCACATCCTGACTTGCCACGTAATTATATCCAGATAGTCACTCGGCAGTTTGAGTAGTCATCTGATATTCAAGTCGTAGCTGATTCAGCGCTCGTTAGCCTGAGGCTTCACCGTTTTGACGTCATCAACTTTCCTCTGCAAATGAAATACTGGGCCGCGGTTCCATGGAATACAATTTCTCGAACGACTCGTTCTCGGAGCCTAACAGCTGATTACGAATAATTCGCTTGAGAAGTACCATCACTGCACCTTGTGTAGCGATCAGGTCTCCAATCGGCATATTTGGAGCGCCATGCGACACGTGATTGCGCGCGTCTCTCCAGAAATACTCGGGTATATTCAGGTTGCTTGGTTCTGAAACGACCATTTGGGCAAGATCATTCGTCTCTACATCCAGCTTCGTGATTAGATGCTGGATTTTTTCGCCGGTCGCCTCTGAGATCTGCTCTTCCCGAGCATGCCAGAGGGCAAGCAGTTCGATTGCGCTGCACACGCTGAGGAGTTTGCCCTCTACTGGCCGGTTCGGATCTCGCGCATCAATGTAGTACCCGAGTACCTGTCGAAGGTGAAGATTCTCCCGGACGTACGGCGTATAATTGTCATATGCTTCTTCGACATATTCGGAGAAGTTCGTCCAGATGACTTTGTCTGGGAAGGGAGCGAATGCGGCACTAACATTCGATGTTCCTCCTGATTTTAACACCTCATAGTGAGTATCCATATCGTCAGATGGTGTATTGTCTATCGCGGTGATCTTGGTTCGGATGTATCGCGGGGCCGTCTCTTGAACGAGTTGCGACACTTCGAGAATTTTGGTTACGATCTCTGCTGCGCGCTCAACGCGGTGGGACAGATCCCCCGCCCGCTGTTGTTTGACTCTGATTTTACCGGTTCGAACCGGGCGCTCGGTGTTTTTGATATAGTCAACGCGGTCGGTGGTATCCGTGAATGGGACGCCGAAAACATCAGCAGTGTCTGTCGAGATGTAATGGAACTCTTTCTCGTCAGGGATGTCGAGGGAGGGCCGGTCACCTCCAGAGAGGTGTTCAACAGTTGCTCGTGTTTCGTCGTCAATCTGATTGACTGGCGGGATTGAAGGCTGGAAACAGATCAGATCGAAGTCAATGACGAGTTCTGTCTTCTGTCCGGGTGCGAGATCGGCATTCTTGGTGATAGTGACTTCCGGGGTACTAATCTCGGTGAGAGAGAAATTGTGAAGATTACTGACGGTCGCACGTTCGATAGTCACGTTGTTTCCGTGCACATCTGATCCGTCGATTTGAGCCCAAGATTCGTGTAAGTTCGTATACGGTTCCACTGCCCCGTCGTCGAATCGAACGCTCAAGTCACCACCCTCCGTCAGCACAACCGCCCCTTGGCAGGGGTCATTATCTAAACCAAGATTGAGTTCACACCCTCTCTGGACGAAGAGATCGTCTTTCTCGACCATGTGAAGTGAGTAGTGATTCAGACTGGCTCCACTTAGTACTCAGAGACATCTCTGTTCAATGAGTCACTGCACAACTGTTCCCGCGACTATGCACCTGGGTTATGGAATCCAAATAGATCGTACGCGGCGACAAGGAGTGAAACGGTTGTATTGTACAACTCGATAGCAGTCGGTTGATCAGGGTGAGCGAGTTCTGAAGCCGTTTCTGAGTGAATTATCGTATCACGTTCTTCGACAACTTCGCTAAAATCCTCCCAAAGATCGCCATGGGGCCCATTAGTGAGTCGGGTACCGGTTGCTTGCTCTAAGCCATGCTTTGCGATGGTGATCCGGTTCGGTTCATAGCTGTCCTCGAGGTCCTCAATCCATTCACGTGCGCTATCCTGATCGTGGCCCTCCCAGATCTGATAGATGTACATCTGACGAATCAAGCAGTTATCGACAGCAGATCGAAGGACCGGCAGCGCAGCAAGTGTATTTCCCTGCCTAATTGCCTCCTGTGCTTCTTGGAGGAGGTCAATCCACGGAGGGTTCGTGACGCCGTCTAACTGAGTGGTTGCAGCATAGACAACCTCGAGAGTATCCCCGAACCCAATCGGGAAGCTAGATTCACGATTCTCTTGGAGCGTCGCATTTATCGCAATCTCTGTAGCATCTGTCCTGAGTAGACTAATGAGAACGCTATCACCCAACAGAGCCCGATTCTGGGCGCCTGCCGACTCGAATGACAGCCAGTCGTCTTCGTCAACGCCGTCTCTGTGCGCCCCGAGAAGATAGATAGAGTCATACTCGTATCCGGGTTCAAGCGAGTGCATCTTGACGGGGCGATGCTCTCCGGCCTCAACGTGATTGAGATCTCGTTTCTGTGTCCCTCCGAGCGAGAGTGGCATACCAAAATACTCCTTTTCGACCTTGCCATCTCCGTAGAGTGAGTGCAAGAGTCCGATTTCAGGGTAGTACCACGATGAACAGTACGGACACTGAAAGAGAGCGTCGGGTGTGAGGTTCGACGCGTTGACAGCGCGCATTTCGAGTAGATCGAGGGCAGTATCGCAATGGCGGCATGCGAGGTTTGTACTCCCCATTTTCGCGCCCGAAGGGATGATACTCATCGAGTCGGGATTGTGGCTGATGGTATAATTATGATTCGTACTGGGCAATCTCAAACCGCTTGTCCTAACAAATCCTAATTTAGGACTCGCTAAAATAGATATGATGTCAGGAGGTATAACTTGACACACGATGCCTAAGTCTGGTTCCAAAGAGTCTCTGCGAGCGTTCCTGGTTGGATACAGAGCGGCTTGACCAGCTCCGAGTTCTGCTTAATGAGACTCCGCTTGCGCTCCTCCAGCAGAATTCCCCTCTCACCTCTGAACTCCACGCCCGAGAATTCTATATTGCGCTATATGATTTATAAAATAGTGGATTGGCGGTAGAACGTTCTATACTTGCAGATACAGGCGATAGAGCTGGTACTGATTCTACTTCGTTAAAGGGTAGTTTAACCAAGTGATTTTATGTGGGTCGACACTGTACCCCACAAGTGAATGTCTGGATCCACTGATCGTCGGGCTGCTCGCGGGGGGACGACCGTCGAGGAGGCGGTTTCGCGCTATCTCGGCTCGCTCGACTCGGGTGGCTCTCGGTCGACGATGCGATCGCCCCTGAACGAGTTCGCAAATTTCTGTGACGGCGAGGGTGTGCAGCAAATCGATGCCCTCGAGACGAATACGCTCCGGGAGTACGGGATGTATCTTCGTGAGCGTGCCATCGACCAAGAGCTGGCAGCGTCGACGGCGAATACATATTTCAACTACGTGCGTGCGTTTCTCTCCTTTTGCGTCCGCGACGAACTGCTAGACACCAACCCGGCGAATACACAGCGCGCAGAAGAGTTTCTCCCCGAGGACAAAGGCGATCGCAATCGCCAGTTCTGGGATCCTGAAGACCGCCAGCAGCTCATTAACTACGTCACCGAACGTGTGGATATGGCGCTCGAGGGTACGATTGATGTCTCTCGCAAGATCGCCTATCGCGATCGGGCGATCGTGGTTTTGCTCGCCGACGCCGGCGTTCGTGGCGCTGAACTGTTCCGCGATCCGCGCGACGACGCCCGCAACGGCGTGACTTGGGGCGACGTCGACCTCGAGAATCACTCACTCGAGGTGTTCGGGAAATCCCGTCAGTACGAGCGCGTTGGGCTTCCATCGGCCGCTCGAGAGGCGCTCGAGCGGTATCGTCGCGTTGTTGAGCCGCCGACTGACGCGTGGCCGATCTTTCCAACTGGGCACGCCCCCTCGAAATATGCAGTGTATCGTGAGGTGACTGGGGAAGATCCGGATAAGAATGTAGATATTGACGATGTCCTCCGAACCGCTGAAATCCCACCGCCAGCACTCACGAAAGCTGGCGGCCGGTCAGTGATGAAACGGCTTACGAAGGAAGCTGGTATCGACTTCGAGGATGGCAGCTATCTGAAACCGCATGGCGCGAGGCGAGCGCTTGGAGCTGAACTGTACAAAAAGGGTCATTCCGAACTTGCCCAGTCGGCACTTCGACACAAATCCATCGAGACGACTCACGAATCGTACTCCGATATTCAAGCAAAAGACGTTGCAGAGGGGATTGATGAGGTTCGAGAGTGAAATTACCAATCAGAAACTTCGGCTCTGGTGAATTGCCATCGGGCGTTGGGTTAGATTTTTCTAGTGGCGCTTCGAATCAGCCCAATCGTCTCACCATCGGAGATTAGGCGGAAACCGAACCCAGAATTGCCCGAGAGTAGTGCATTGAGTTACCTGCTATAGAGTCGGAAGTCACCGTCGTCTAGCGATTCACCAGGGCCGAAACTTCGAATAATCATGCTTATCGAAGGCAAATGAATTTGATTTCCATCAGGTGTTGTATGTATTATCATTCCATTCCCTGTTAAATACACGTTCAATTGGTCTGTTCATTAGATTAGATGACGGATTTTCCAAACCTCATGTCTATTACATTCATACCGTTGTAATTTATGACTGGAGATATTATAGAGGAATATATGTGAATGTATGTCTTGGGCTCATATATAACTATAAATTCGATAGAAATATGGGTGTTAGATTAGACCTCTCTAATGGTACTGCGAATGAATCGGCTTTAGTGGCGGATATCGGCCTTGAGAAGGCCTATCTCTCTGCTCACTCGACGCTAGTGAAGGCGTTTGATAGGGTCAAGATGGCTGTCTTGGGGGTGCTGATGCGCCTGTCGGCGCAGCTGCATGACCAGAAGAGTCATGCAGCAATGGACGCGACGTTTTTCGACTGCGAAAACGCGAACAAACACTACTGCCGTCGGACGAATTATCGTGTTCAGACGCTCAAAACTACCACATTCATCAATACTGAGTCACAAGTTATCCTCGACGTTTCCTGCACAACCGAGAATCGCCAAGACACCCAGCTCGGCTGGCAACTCGCCCGACGCGACGCTGGCGAGTTGCACAGCATCGCCACCGACAAAGGCTACGATTGGCAGCAATTACGCGATAAGCTGAGTGAACACGGCGTGAGACCGCTAATCAAGCATCGTGAGTTCCGTTCCCTCGATCACGCGCATAACGCGCGGATCGATGGAGCTCTCTACGGCCAGAGAGCGTTATCCGAGACGGCTTCTCGGCGATCAAGCGCATGCATGGCATCGCCGAGTGTGCGCGATCTTGGCACCGCGAGTTCCGTGAAATCGTCCTGATGTGTGTCGTCTATAACATCAAGCGTGCTGTGAACTAGGAAAATCCAACACCGTATGGCGATTCACCACCGTCAACCATTGTGGCTGTATCCTATTCCTTCTATTTATCATTTATAAAGTTCTCCTCTCCGGAAACTACTATTATTGTCCCGATCCGACCACTGTGCCGCATATAAGCGATATTCGGAGGGTATTCGCAGTATTTCGCATCGAACTACCTATATGATCTCGAGTAAGATTTCTTGTCCTTGTGTGTGAACTACCTTTGTTAGCTAAACAGTCAGTCTTTCTCCTTATTTGCACCTAAGTATTCTCTCCCCAGCTTATTATTGGACGTCTCATATTTTATTCTCTCATGACTACAGTATCGTGAACGTAGCAAATTTCCCCAGAGGCGAATTTACCCTATAGTGAATAACTTATCAAACCTCATCGACAGAAATGTGTCATCGATGACTTTTACCAAAATACTCATTAGATCTCTTTCCAATAACCGTGGTATGGATTTCCAACCGTTTGACGAAAAGCAGTTGATATATCAAAATGCTAGTGAGATTTCGGAAAACAAGTTTGCGGAAGATGCCTTTACGTGGGAGAGCGAGTTCCCCTATCAAATCAAGAGGTCCTTGCTGAACAGGATCTACTTGGAATCGGTCTCCCAATGGAGTATGGCGGCGGTGGCTACTTTCCAGTCGAAGTACTACTCGCTCAAGAGGCAGTTGGTCGTGTCTGCCGGATACGGCTCACATCCTCTCCCGTTCGTCGATGGGACCGCCTCGCGTAATCGCCGAGTTGGGCAGCGAGTGCTTGAAGGAAAAGTACTTGCCGAAGGTTTGTGATGGTGACGCGATTCTTTCCGTTGCTATTTCCGAATCGCAGGTTGGATCCGACGCAGGCAACATGCAAACGAGTGTCGAGTACGACGGTGGCGACCTCGTCCTCAACGGAAGAAAAATGTGGGTGACGAAAGCAGAACACTGCTCTGCATTCCTCGTATACGCACGTTTCCCTGACGATAACATCGGTACGATTGTCGTCGATAAAGACACGGATGGGCTCACGCTCGATAACGGAACGACGAATATGACAGGACATACCCAAAACGAGCTCTACTTTGACGACTGTGTCCTCTCACGAGAGCAGGTGCTTGTCCACCAACCGGAAGCGTTCAAAGAGCTGATGATCGAATTCAACTTGGAACGGTGCCACAATGCAATGATGTGCGTGGCGTGTGGATTGAACTCGATGGACCGAGCGCTTGAGTACGCACAGGTGCGTGAACAGTTCGGTCAACCGATTGAGATTTCCAGGGGATCGAGTGGAAGCTCGCGGATATGGCAATAGAACTGGAAGCTGCTCGTCTTTTGACTTATCGGGCGGCGGCGAACGCACAGGACGGTGATCCATCGCGGTTGGAAACGTCGCTCGCGAAGCTAAAAGCCAACGAGGTCGCACAGAAGGTCGTCGACGAGGCGCTACAGATTCACGGTGCGATCGGCTACATGAAAGAGTCACCGCTGGAGTACATGTATCGGTGCGTTCGCGGGTGGAAGATTACCGGCGGCACAGTCGAAGCGCAGCGCGACGGGGTCGCTTCGTATCTCAAAAAGTACGGGCTTGATACGCGATAGCGAGTTACCTTGTGGGAGGACGAGTAGTTATATTGCGGCTGATGATCCCCTGAATTGCCCCACACAACGTTGCTGCCGAACGGGTGCTCGGTACGGCAGGCATCGATCTCCGGCAATATTTTCTAGGGTACGTAGGTTGATGAGACGCACTCGCGAACGCTCGCGTAGGCCGATCCCATAGATCATGATGCTTGTTTCGAACATACAGCATATCGCGAAAGTACTCTGGAGCGATGGCCGGGGCCTCGTCCTCGTGACCATCGCCGCGGGATGGTTCCTCTCGCTCGGCGTTCGAATGGTCTATCCCGCGTTGCTCCCTCATATGCGCTCTACGTATGGAATGAGTCTCTCAACGGCCGGACTCCTGTTGACGACGCTCTGGTTTGCATACGCGATCGGACAGCTCCCAGGTGGATTGCTGGCCGACTGGATCGGTGAAGGGAGAATCCTGATGATCAGTACGCTCGTTTCCGCGGGTATGATCGGGCTGATCGTCACCGCACGTTCGATAGAGGTCCTCTTCGGTGCGACGATACTGTTCGGGCTTACGACCGCACTGTACGGGGTTGCTCGGTTCTCGTCTATCTCTCATCTATACCCGGAACACGACGGTACTGCGATCGGAGTTACGTTGGGTGCTGGTGATATGGGGAGCGCATTGCTTCCGCCCGCTGCCGGGTTCATCGCAACTGTTTCCGTATGGCAGTACGGGCTGGGACTAGCGATGCCGATATTCGCTATTACCGCGGTCAGTCTGTGGGTCTTTGTTCCGACGAAAACTTCTGAGAAGACGGCTGCAGTCAACTCGTTGTCGGTAGATACCGCTCGCTACGTACTCTCGAGAATAGCCAAACCGACGATTCTCGTCATGGGGGTCGTTCAGGTCCTCCTATATTCCGTATGGCAGGCACTGACCGGCTTTTATCCGACATATCTCATCGAGATCAAGGGAATTCCATCGACTAGCGCGACTGTTCTGTTTGGACTGTTTTTCGCGCTCGGAATCATTGTCAAGCCTATATCTGGATCGCTGTACGATCGATTCGGTCCGAAAAAACCCCTCTGGACTATCATTCCAGTATTGATACTTTCGTTAGTCGCACTCCCCCTGATTGATCGGTTCTGGGTGCTTGTCCTGCTGACGATCCCGCTAAGCTGTGTTCTCGGATACGGAACGATTACACTTACGTATATGACTGAATCGTTCCCGTTGGATATGCGGAATACCGGACTCGGTTTCCTCCGAACGGCCTATATGGGGATCGGGGCAATGAGTCCGGTTCTTTTCGGCTATCTCGCAGACCGTGGATACTTCGACGAGGGATTCTTCCTGTTAGCTGGTCTCGCGGCAATTGCGCTCCTCGTCTCCACAAAAATTCCCGATTATTACTGACTGGGGCTCGCGCGATCGGTGCCGCGAGTACGGACGACAAAGGCACTGACCCTAGTTTGAATACACGATCTCGAGTTCTAATTCGTTCGTCATCGCGAGAACCATATCAGCGAGTTCGTCCCGCAGGATCTCTCTGTTGAATCGTTTCGCCGGCCCGGAGAGAGTCAACGCGCCGAGAACACCACCGTTTGGCTCTCGAACCGGTGCTGCCACGGCAGAGATTCCTTTTTGTGTTCCTCGAAATTGAACGCAATTCCTTGATCGCGAATATGCTCTAGTTCGTCGAACAATTCTTCGCGGCTCGTAATCGTCTGGGTGGTCTCCAACTCGAGTCCGTGTTTGTCGATGATTTCTTCGATTCTCATACCGGGTAATCTGGAGAGGATCGACTTCCCGCCTGCGGTAGCGTGGAGTGGAAACGTGTCCCCGTTCGCGTGAATGTTTCAACTGCGAGATCGCCTGTCTTCGAGTACAAGTATCGCCCCCGTCCGTGCTCTTCAACAACGAAAATGATTCGTCCACCGGTTTCGTCTGCGAGCGACTGAACTCGCACTTGAGCCATCCCCGGGTTTTCGCCGGCGGGCGTATTCGCTGATTCAGAGGTACTGATCCGACAGATAGTATAGCCCGCCCTTGTTCAGGACATATCCCTCGGAGCGGAGTGTCTGCAGGTGATCGTATGCGATGCTCGGTGCAACATCGAGTGATTCGGCGGCCTCCGCCACGCGAGCGCCGTCGGCTTCGACTAGCGTCTCGATCACCCCGAGGTTGATTTGTATCGTCTTGATTCCCCTGTTTTTGATCCCATAATGTGGAACTGTGCGTGGAAGCACTTAAAATTCGTGAGCGGAGAAACAACGGCGATTTCGTATTCGCCAGTAAAATCGCTTGACTCGATGGAACCCTGCTATCCCATGAGAGTGTGAAGCTGCTCTGTCGTACACCGATCTAATTAGCCGATATCACTGAATTAGGAGGATGAGGCCGAGGAATTCTGCTTTGTTGAAGCCAATGATGGCATCGGTATCACTGTTTGAGCGCTTGTTCGAGGTTGTAGACAGTGACAATCAACACGAATTCCATGAACTCGCGGTACCATGTGTGAGGGTGTACAGCGGGGCCGGGCCGACGCTTGATGGCCGAAAAGGCAATTTCGGCCATCCAACGCTGGCCGTATAATTCGCTATCCAACCGTGCGTTGTGTGTGTAATCGTAGTGTGCGAAAAGCCGGTGGCGCAGCAAGGGCCGAATGTCCGCTGAACGAAGGGCGTCCCAGAGCGATTGGTCGTCATAGTCTTTGTCGTCGGTGTATCCGTCTTTAGCTAAGAGACGAACCGCGTGACAGCGACGGCTTTGATACCGAAGTCAAAGCTGTCTATCCTGATCGCGGATTCTACAACGGCAAGTGTCTCACGCTGCTCCAAGTACACAACCACACCTATATTGTCCCCGATCATCCAGTGGATGAGGCGATTCATCTGGAACTCTCGAAATGGTGGAGTCGCATCATTCAACACGACTTGACAGGGAAACTCAACGGTCCCAGCTGGACCATGGATTTCCCGTCTATATCGACTGTACGTACCTGAATGGACGATATAACAAGCACGGCGTGGGGTGTTCAGCGGTGTAGCCGTGACGCGCCATTCATCGAGGCTTCACGCGACGCTCGACACCACTACAGCAAATGCTTCGGTATAGAATCGAGTTATCGCTTGTCTGATCAGGTGATAGCGACGACAACGACACGAGACGCGGCGGTCAGACTATACTGTTTTTCGTAGTGAGTTTGCGCTACAGGACGTTTGGCGCTATCTACACTACGAATATGTGACGACGCCCCGCGGAGGCGGGCGTCGCCTCTGGTGGTGGCCATACAAGGAGTTCGTCAACATGATTCGCCGGGCTACGTGGGCAGCCCTCGCGGTGCGTCGGGTCGTCCCTGAAAACTGGCAACCTAACGACCGGTTCTACCGGTAATCACTGACCGGGGACGACGCCTTGTGAGTGGCTACGCTATCGTGCCGGCGGCTGACCGACGTCGCCGACAGCTCCGTCTTCGATTAGCGTTGTTCAACCGCTATAGACAACTCATCGCGACAGAACAGGTGGCTCAGGTCAGGCTAACTGGCGATGCTTTGTGAGGTACTGAGAATGGGTGATTGATCAGAGGCCACTGGAAATACGGATTCCCGGCTCTGTTGAAATCCTTAGTGAGTTACAGGTTCAGTCGGTAGTTTGAGTAGATGCAGACCCTCCCAAAGTCTCGGTTGCTCCGATTTGTCGAGGAAGCATTTCAGTTAGCGAAACGTGCCGTAGCTCGATACTCCTCGAAGTTCTCGAAACAACGCTACACGCTCCATCAGCACATCGTTCTCCTCTGTCTCAAGGTTCGGAAGAACACGACCTATCGTACACTCCTCGACGAACTCATCGAGATGCCCCGTATCCGGAACGCGATGAATCTCACTGAACTCCCTGCGCCGTCTACGCTATGCAAAGCGTTCAACAGACTTGATATGGCTGTCTGGCGAGTGCTGCTCAATCTCTCTGTTTCACTGCTCCCGACCAACGGCGTTGCGGGGATCGATGCTTCGGGATTCGACCGCAGTCACGCCTCAAAACACTACACGAAACGAACCAAACCCACGATTCAGCAACTCAACACTGCTGGTCGGTTCCAAAGTGAACGCAGTCCTTGATTTACACGTGACGACGACACGAAAACACGATAGCCAGATCGCTCCGTCGTTGATCAAACGTAACCCCGAAACTATCGACATCCTGATTGGGGACAAAGGCTACGACGACCAGAAAATCAGACGGCTTGCCCGCCAACACGAGGTTCGCCCACTGATCAAGCATCGTGAGTTCCCATCGCTCCACAAGGCATGGAACGCACGCATAGACGCTGATCTCTACGGCCAGCGGAGTCAATCCGAGACTGTCAATCCCACGCTCAAGCGAAAGTACGGTGCATTCGTCCGCTCACGACGCTGGTGGAAACAGTTCCGTGAACTCACCATTGCCTGTCTCATTCATAATGTAGACCGATCACTTTGAACGGTCAATACAGATGGTGGAGTTATCCGGATGTGCTAAAACTACGTATACACTGTCAAGAATGTCTCGCTGAACACAGGGTAAAGGTTGCTGAGGTAAATTTCCATCTCTCTATATAATCTCAGAAGTCAGATGGTAAATCCATGATAGTTCGTGCTACATGGGGTTCAAGGGCCCATTGATCAATCCCCGTTGTAGTCGTTATCTGGGGTGCAGAGATCGTCTTCCAGCCGTTCAGAGAGGGAATTACACCTTTCAAACCACAGTCGAATTCCGTTGTTCGGAGTCAAATCAGCAACCGCAGCGTAACAGTCAATCTCTTGCTCCGCTTCTTGCTCTTGGTCGGAAGACCGAATCGCATCGCCGTTACCAACCAGCACAGAAGCCGTACTCTCGTGGCCTTTTAATTGTACTTCTATGCGATACTGGCCCGGCTTAGATGGCCAGCCACAATCGGTAGTCGTATCGGGGACGACTCCTCCCCCCACTTCATATGCATCTAATTCTTCAGTTGTCGAGAAGACCGACTCCTCGTTGTCATACACCTCAATGTGAGCAACTTGGGGTTGTTGAGTCTGATTCGTCACCGCGATGCGACCCAGATACACGTCCTGTCCGTCAAAAAAGGATAGACATCCTCCAGTCCCTCCGGCGAGAGCCGAAGAAACAACAGCAAGCATTACGCGCCGTCTCATAGTTGTCACATTGACTGTCCTATGGAAAGATGAGCTTTGTGACTCGTCTACCCATGTGGATGATAGGTTCTACTGCCTTCTACGTTGCTGTCGTCGTATTAGATGCGCTTGTATTCAGTCCACCTATGAATAGTACCTCTCTGAGGATTCGTGTGCAACGGAATAGTGTTCGCTCTCACCACTATATGGCTGTGTGAGCGCACCTGAGTAGATGATACACCTAGAAGAGTCCAGGATTTCATTGACCGACAACTATTGAATTGACGATAAGTGCTTTCTGGGATCTAAGTGTTCAGTATACAGCTCTCATTGACCGGCTGTTTCAGGCGGAAATATATCTGAAGAATAGGATTTCAACAGAGCCAGATTCCCACATCTCCTGAAACCAGTGCTGTGGGCGTCATTACTGGCTACTTACCGTCCCATCCACTCGGGTTCGATGTCTTCCCGAAATGCTCGGACTCCCTCTTCGTGGTCGTCTGTGTAACGGAGTGCGCGAGATGTCCGGTGTTCGTATAATCGCCCGAGTTCCCGGTCCGTCGCGAATGAGGCGTTTACGGCGTCTTTGACCGCCTGAACGGCGAGTGGTGGTTTCTCAGAAATGGTCCGTACGAATTTTATAACATGGTTGTTCAGGTTGTCTGCTGGGACACTTTCGTTTACAATACCGTCTCGTTTGGCCTCCTCGGCACTGATATGCTTACCGGTCATACACAGCTCCTTCGCACGGCTTGGTCCGGCCAACTCCGCTAGTCGTTGTGTTCCACCACCACCAGGAATAATTCCGAGATCGATCTCTGGCTGTCCGAGCGTGCTCCGCTCGCTAGCAAATCGGAAATCACAGGACAGTGCCATCTCAAGTCCGCCACCAAGACAGTAGCCGTCAATCTTCGCGATAACGGGACGCGAGAATTCCTCGGCGAGCTCGTATTCTCCACCGGGTTTGGATACGCCGGCGGGAACGTCGTGCGAGTCGTTCACGTCTGCGCCTACGGAGAAGGCCCGATCCCCCGCTCCGTTGACGATAACGGCACGAATGTCGTGTCCTTCTTCAATCCGATCCTGCAGTTCACGAAAACAGGTCGCGTACTCGCGTCGAAGCTGCTTCGAAAGCGCGTTGAGCGACTCCGGTCTATCGAGTGTGATTGTTCCGTACTTTAGCTCTTGATCGAAAGACCAGCGAATGGTCTCGAAATTAGTATCCAGCATCTGAATTATCGTTTACGAGAAGCGGAAAATAGCATACCGATTCCTCCTATATTTTCCGTGAAGGGTATACTTAAATAATATAAATCTCTCCATGGAGGACTTTGAATACCAATGCAGAAAGGTGCCAAAGGTTTAATATATCCATCGATCATCGGTGTATATGGCGTATCAAGAAGCGGCTGTCGTCGACCAGCTTGCTGATTTTGTAGCCGAACTGCACTTCGAGGACCTGTCTGAAGACACTGTACATACCGTGGAGCGGGCGTTCGTCGATACGGTCGGTGTGGCGCTCGCCGGTCTTGAGGAACCGGCGGGTGAAAAGGCGTGTGCTGCGTTCGGTACGACCGCTGCACTGTTTTCAGATGTCCGCTCCGCAAACGAGCGTGCGCTCGCGATTGGTACTGCGAGTCATGCGCTGGACTACGACGACCTCTCGTGGTCAATGGATGGGCATCCGAGCGTGACGCTTGTCCCGCCGCTGCTAGCAGTCATTCCCGAGACAGTGGCATCCGGTCGTGACATTATCACAGCATTTGTGGCCGGTTACGAAACGGAGTGTGCGATCGCATACCCGGTCATCCCGACACACTATAAGTCGGGATGGCACGCCACGGCAACGTTTGGGGTCTTCGGTGCGACTGCTGCAGTCGCAAAGCTTCTTGATCTTGGCCGGACGGAGATGCGAGAGGCAATCGCAATCGCGGCCTCAATGGCCTCGGGAACGAAGGAGAACTTCGGTTCGATGACAAAGCCCCTCCATGCGGGTCTCGCGGCTCGGTCCGGTGTCACTGCTTCCAAGCTGGCGGCGAACGGATTTACAGGTGGAGACTCCGCCTTCGAAGGCGATGCAGGTTTCTGGGCGCTATATGCTGACGGCCCAGAAGCCGAATTTTCGATCGGTGACGGACTTCAACTTGAACAGTATGGTTTACAATTGAAAGCATACCCTTGCTGTTACTTCACTCACGCCAGTATCGCTGCCACGGAAGAGTTACAAGAGAACCATAGCATCGATCCGAACGACATTGACACGGTCGAGGTCCTGACGTCGGCCGCTGCAGACGATGCACTCCAGTATGACAATCCGGACGTCCCAAGTGAGGGAAAATTCTCGATGCCGTACGTCATTGCGAGTACGCTGGTGACCGGTCGGGTTACTCTCTCAACGTTTGAACCGGAACACTTTGGGAACGAAGCGGTTCGAGAGATGATGGACCGTGTCGAGTTCATCGTCGATGAGAATCTACCGTACAATGCGAACAGCGGTACGGTCCGTATTACAACCGCGAATGGAACGTACGAGAAGCATCGAAAATATCCTCCTGGGACGTATCACGATCCGCTTTCCAAAGCAGAACTGCATGAGAAGTTTTACGAGTGTACCGAACGAGTTATCCCCCAGGAAACTGCTGACGCGGTCTACGAACAGTTGGTATCGCTTTCGGAACACTCTTCGGTCACCGGGTTAGCGATTGAGTCTACCGGCTGTGTTGAATCACTAGGTGACGACGGGATAGGTCGATAAATCAAAGGTGTTGAAGCGGGTGGCTACGAGTGTCTATGGCAGCACTGTTTAGATATGAGTTTGAGGAATGAGCAGGTGGTGGCGAGAAGTACTCATGCAACTCACCAACCTGGTCAGAGAGAGCTTAGACGTGGATTGTGATGAGATTTGGGAAAATGAGCGCACCCCAACCACCTTGACGGGTGTCGAGGTGCGCCTGTATTCGATGGGATTGTCTGTTCGGAAGGCCGTCGCAGTCCTCGAATTACTCGGTATTGGTCGTTCTCACGATGCAATTTGGAACTTGACGCACAAACCGTCGGCGGGTTGCGGTCGATGAGAAACAGATCGAGGTCAACGATGAGAACAAGTGGTTGTACACCGTGATTGACACAGAATCGAAGCCCTTCTCCAAAGCGACGTGTTTAGCTGTCCCCAGAACGTCTCGCGTTCTGGTGTGCGAACGAGACGCACAGCGTCTCGCCAACGCCGCGGGGTCAGTTCCGCGGCGGCGTTCTTGCATCGACTTGCCGAGAAACACGAAATTGACGGACAGAGTTTCTCGTTGATGCTGGCGGCTATCTGACTGCCCTCGCGCGTCATGGATTGACCGGTCAGCTCAACTACAGCGATCGAAACCACGTCGAAAAGTGGTTTCAGACTCTCTCAATGCGGATCGACCGCTTTCACTCGTTCTGTCGGGGAAGTTCAGTCAGTGCAAGACACTGGTTCAGACGCTTCAGACACCACTATAACCACAATCGCCCGAATCAGGCACTCAATGGTCGAACACTAGGTGAGGAGGTGCTGAACTAGACAGTGCCAACCGGACCCTTTAGTATCGAAAGCAGTTATAGAACCTCCTCATGTTCATTACCGGTTGACTATGCGATATTGATAAACGATCGTAGAGAGCCCATCGTCGTGAATGTACTTTTCTACCTCCAACCATCAACATGTTAATGTATGCTCTCTCATAGACTATTAATAGTTCGGTAGATCCGATCGGCTAGAGTTGAGCAAGCTCGGTCACCGGTTTTCGGCCCCGAAATAGAAGTCGATACGAATATTAGCTACTATCCTCTCAATTGATCTGTGAACGCATTCGGTAGGACCGACTTTGAGAAAACATCAGCGCTGGGACTCACTTGCGCCATCGCAGTGCTCGCAATCGGTGTTCTCACTCCCTTTGAGATCCTCGAGTACGAAGTGCAACTCGTCTTCTCGATTTTCTTTGCAACAGTGTTACTATGGATTACGAAACCAGTCCCGTACACGATCTCGAGCGTTCTATGTGTAATTCTACTCTACGCGCTCGGCGTGACATCGTCTTTCGAGGAGGCGACAGTCGGATTTGCGTCGACACTCGTGTTTTTCATGGTCTTGCTCTTGCTCATTGGCAAGAGCGTCCCGAAAGTCGGGCTCGATAAATGGATTGCCAATCTTCTGGTGTCTCCCGGGAGCACGCCCCAGAAGTCGATCTACCGACTTGCTGCTACACTTCTCTTTCTGGCGTTCCTCATGCCGTCTGGAACAGCGCGGACAGCGACATTCTTCCCTATTGTTGATCAGATAAACAAGTTGTATAACATTGACGATGACAGCTCGTTCCGTCGGTTAGCGTACTATGTACTCGGTCATCTGAATCCGGTCGGTTCACTGGCGCTGATGACTGGCGGTGGAATGGCGGTTACGACTGCCGAGCTGACCAATTCGATCGTCCGTCCGATCACGTGGGTCGAGTGGGCGTTCTACATGATTCCGCCGATTATCCTCCTATTCAGTATTAGCATTGCCGCAGCGAGTTTCACGTACGATGTCGATGACGATCACGAACTTCACATGTGTGAAGTCCGGGCTGACGGTTCGACGAACGGTATCGACGGCAATACGAAATCGCTCACGAACGATCAGCTAATCGTTGTCGGAACACTCCTCGTTGCAACCTGTCTTTGGATCATCGGCTCGTTCGTCGGTGTCCCGTCAATCCTCCCCGCGATGCTCGTCGTCCTCGTGTTCTCGCTACCGGGCGTTCGTATAATCACTGCCAAGGAAATTCGTAACATCAACTGGGGAGTTATCTTTCTAATAGGCGCGATGCTCTCGCTGCTCAACGTCATGCAGGACCTGAACGCATTCGATTTCCTCGTTATCAGTCTCGCGTCTTTCCTGCCGATGGACGCATCGACTTCGGTTGTCCTCTTCTTACTCTTCCTCGTTGCCGTTCTCATTCGGACGGCGTTCTCTTCGGTCTCTGCGTCGTTCCTCGTGATGTTTCCGATTCTTCTCGAGTTCGCATCACTGCTAGAGATAAAACCGCTGTATCTCTCATTCGGACTCTCAATTCTCCTAATGTCGGGCACATTTCTCCCGTTCAATAATCCGACTGTACTGATAGCGTACGAAAAAGGACCGCTCACAACGGCCGAAGTCGCCTTGCTCGGAGCGTTCACATTAACATTCGGATTCGTCGTCGTCGCGCTTAGTTGGACAATATATTGGCCGCTTGTAGACGCCGTTGCGCCCATGTAGGCTGATAGTTCTCGGAGTGCTGGAATCGCCGTGTTATGACAACTGCAGCACTTCACCGTCAGGCCGAAGTTCAATACGTTCAGCACGCACGAGAGTAGCCGTCATTTTGACGAACTACCGGTCGGTGAACTGATCGACCGCCATTCGGTAGGTGTCTGCATCAACGCTATTGTTTCGAAACCATCCCGGTCCATAGTCGACAATTATTGACGTCAGTGGACTCGGCAGTATTATTGTCCGTCGCGATCATACTGATCGCTGCCTTCCGAACGCCTTCGTCGTGTGAGGTGTGTTCACGAAACCGCCCGAAAGCGACTAAAACACCCTGAAAACCCCTCCTCTCAGATTATTGTATAATCCCACCTGAACAGGACGCTGACTCCCTCTACTACGAGCCCTACAACGAGTCGTATCCGGTCATCTGCTTCGGCGAGTCCAGCAAGCACTTCGTGGCCACGAACGCAACCCGTATCAATCATCACTACAAACGCAACGGGAACTGCGGGTACATCTTGCCACAATACCGTTGATTAGGTGAGCGAACGTCGAAATTACCAAGCAGAGACGTATCACGAAGTGACCGATCGGATATGTGATTTCTGCCGGCCACCTCGACACCGTGACCATATAGAGGTTGGAGAAGTCTACCTTAGCGCCTTCGGAGAACTACTCGTCCGAACCCTACATAAACCGATAGGGTTTGATCTTTGGCTCGACGACTTATGAATGCGGTTGTCAGTGCACAGCGCCTGGTACGGGAAGAAACGATTCTCAACCGCCCTAATCGCTGCTCGTACGGATGCGTTCGCCGTCTTCCCAGACGTAGTAACCCTCGCCGGTCTTCTTGCCGAGTTTGCCCGCGCGGACCTTTCGGCGCAACGACTGCGGCGGCTTAAATCGTTCGCCGAGTTCTTTGCGGAGGTATTCGGCGATGTGCAGGCGGACGTCGAGTCCGACGTGGTCGGTCAGTTCGATGGGCCCCATCGGATGACCGTAGCCAATCTCCATCCCTTCGTCGATGTCCGCTGGGCTGGCGACGCCCTCCTCAACCATCCGGATCGCCTCGAGGCCGAACGCGACGCCCAGCCGAGAGGTCGCGAAGCCGGCCGTGTCGCAGACGACGACGTCTTCCTTCTCTATTCCCTGAACATAGTCGACGGCGAACTCTTCGGTGTGGTCGTTGGTCTGCTCGGCGACGACGATCTCAACTAGATCCATGATATGGGGTGGATTGAAGAAGTGCAGTCCCACCGCGCGCTCGGGAAATTCAAGTACGCTGGCCATCTCTGTGACCGACAGAGAGGAGGTATTCGAGGCGATTACGGTGTCCTCGCTGGTCGCCGCCTCGACATCCGAGAAGACCTCTTGCTTCAGGTCCATATCCTCGGGGACCGCCTCAACTACCAAATCGGCGTCATCGACCGCTGCCTCGAGATCAGTCGTCCCCTCGATGCGCCCAAGGGTTTTCTCCATCTCTGCCTCGGTAAACTTGTCTCTGTCGACGCCGCCCTGAAGGTTCTCGCGAATCCCCTCAAGGCCGTCCTCGACGAGGTTTTCCTCGATGTCTCGCAGGACCATATCGTGGCCCGCCATTGCTGAGACCTGTGTGATTCCGTGGCCCATACTCCCGGCTCCAAGGACTGTGATTCGCATACATCAGAAAGCATTGTATACTGTGAAAAGGATTCCCCTTCTCTATCGGCGAGATGCACATACGCAAAAAATTTATAATGTATACTCTGGTAATATATTCAACCTATAAGGTACGAACCTTAAACCCGTACCGCGTCACACCCTCCTGTGTGTAGATACGACGGATTGTGGTCTCGATCCGTTCGCCGACTTCGAATGCGTCAGGGGTAGCATCGGTCCCCATCGCCACAATGCTTGCAGTTTCGTCGCCGCTCTTTGTCTCGAGGGCCACGATCATCGCCGCGTAGTCGCCTGAGCGGGCCTGTTGTTCGGTAAACTCCGGTGGAGCGCCTCCTTGAGAAATAGTAGTTACGGCCTCGATCGTACCCTCACCGGGGAGTTCAACAGGTTCGTAGTCGACGAGCGATTCACAGTCAGCACATGCTCCCTCTGGTGGGAACGAGAGTGCGCCGCAGTTAGGGCAGCGGCCAGCCTCAAGGCGGTAGCGCTGGGCGATCGATCGGCGCCACGATGGGACGCTGACGTATGCGCCACCGCCGGAGGGTGGTCCGGTCGTGACGACGCCGCGCTGGCGCAGATACTCCACGTAAGAGAGGTTTCCGTCGCCCTCAAGCGTGGTGTTCGCCGGAACGTCACCACTAGTTTCTACGACGAGTGCGTCCGCGCCCGCGCCGCTACCGTGGGAGACCGCAAGAACGGAGTTAGCGCCGCCCGCGAGCACCGTCGCTAGCGAAACCGGGACGCTCGCAGCGCCCAGATCGCCCAAGTCGTGGACCGTTGCGGCTGCCCGGATCTCATCAGTACTGACGCTCGCCGCGCTCGCTGCGCGGTAGGGGAGTTTGCCATCGGGTGCCTGGATCGCGGCTGTTTCTGGGTCCAAACTGACCTCAAGGCCGTCGACGGCACCACCGATCGTCTCGAGGAACGCTTGCCGATCGTACTGGGTGATACCCAGTCCTTGTGTCTCGTCCTCACCGCTGTTGCGGAACCGCGTTCCCGGATACGGCACCGAGTACTCGGCACGGTCGATGATCTCGGCTGGCCCATTGCGCTCGAGGACGAACGCAGCACTGCCGGCACCGGCAGCGTGGTCCATCCCGCCGTCGGGGTCGCCCCTCGGCGCATCGGCCGCAATTACGAGTCCGGTGGTTGCGTCGGCGCCGACGGCGTCCATTCCGGCCCAGAGCGCGCGCGTTCCGGCGCGCGTACTTCCGGTAAAGAGCTGACGAGTCGCCGAATCGGGGAGTGCGAGCATCGCACCCAGTCGCACGGTTATGTCCTCCTCGGCTGCAGGCGGTCTCGAGGAGGCAAAGGCGAGCCAGTCGACGGCTGCGGGACCGATGTCGGCGGCTTCGAGGGCCCGTGTGGCAGCCTCATAGCCCATCGTCAGGGCATCCTCGTCGGCTGAGGTGACTGCTTTCTGGGTTACACCGGCAGCGTGAAACTGGCCCCACGCTTCCTCAAATGCTTCGGACGTAATACGGAAGCGGGGTGCGTACGCGCCTACGCTAGTGATTGCGGGCATCACGCGCTCACCTCCGCCTCCTTTTCAAATACATGAACGACGGCTGCACCGCCGCTCCCGCCGACATTGTGAGTAAGTCCCCGAGTCGGGTTTTCGACTTGTCGCTCTCCCGCCTCGCCAGA
Organism: Halostagnicola kamekurae; assembly: GCF_900116205.1. Lineage (NCBI taxonomy): Archaea > Methanobacteriati > Methanobacteriota > Halobacteria > Halobacteriales > Natrialbaceae > Halostagnicola > Halostagnicola kamekurae. The sequence goes on from NZ_FOZS01000005.1 coordinate 37,014, forward strand.
GAGTTGTTTGAACACCTCGACGACCTGGCCAGCACCGGTCGCGCCGATTGGGTGTCCCTTCGATTTGAGGCCACCGGAAGTGTTGACGGGGAGGTTGCCGCCGAGTTTGGTCGCGCCGGACTCAATGAGGTTGCCCGCCTCCCCGCGTTCGCAGAAGCCTAAGTCCTCATAGGCCAGTAGTTCGGCGATCGCAAAGCAGTCGTGGACCTCCGCGAAGTCGAGATTGTCGGGTCCGACATTGGCCATCTCGTACGCTGACTCGGCTGCCTGCTGGCTCGCCGGTACGCCTGTGTACGTGTCGCGCTGGTAGAGGCCAACGCTGTCGCTACCGGCACCGACTCCGGCAATCCGAATCGGGTCATCCGTGTAATCATCAACAACATCCTCGCTGACGATCAGCGCACAGGCCGCACCGTCCGAGGTCGGACAACAGTGATAGAGATTGAGCGGGTCTGCGACGACCGGTGCAGACTGGGCGTCCTCAAGCGAACACTCGAATCCTAATTGGGCATGGGGATTCTTCGCGCCGTTCGAGTGGTTCTTGACGGCGACACGGGAGAGGTGTTCGCGTGTGGTCCCGTACCGTTCCATATGGACGCTGGCCATTTGGGCATAAACGCCGGAGAACGTGGTGCCGGAGAGGCGTTCCCACTCGGTCTCACCCGAGACGCCGAGCCAGTACTTTGTGGCGTCGGAGCTCATGTCGGACATGATCTCGAAGCCGCCCGCCAGCACAACGTCTGCCATCCCCGATTTGACGGCTTGGACAGCCTGTCGGGTCGCAAATCCGCTGGCTGCACAGGCGTTCTCGACGCGTGTACAGGGGATGCCACCAAGACCGACGTGTTCGGTCACTGCGGGCCCCGAGAGGCCGAGTTGGCGACCACCGACACCTAGGTTACCGATAAACGTCTCGTCAATGTCATCGCCGTCGATCCCGTTTGGAACACTTTCCGTCGCCGCTTCGAATGCCGTCCGGAACAGCGACCGGTAGCTCTTCTCTGGAAAAGCTCCATAGTCCGACTGCCCCGCACCGACGAGATACGTGTCTCGCATATCTATTACTCCTGTTGAATTCATATAAGGATACTGTTATTGAGGAGAATGGCCACTGTCTATTAGATGTGGCACCATCACTATCTAGATATCATACGCTCTTGTGTAGCCCATTGTTGATGTAGAGCTGTCTTGCAATTCTATGCTGGTTTTGTGGAAATAGACTTTGAGAACAAAGTTACTTATAGGAATAGTTTTGTCCTCACCGTAGTAGTCGCGTCTGTATCAACAATCTCCTACGGAAGAGCGTAAGTCTATTACATGTCTATCGGTTCGTTTCGGGGAAATCAAATCGATTTCAATAGTAAGATTCGTCTGTGGAGTGGTGGGGAGATTTGTTTGATATTGTGGGTTAACGTCGAGTATCGGATTCAATTATTTGATTCTTACCGTCACTGAACACTATCTATCCCCACTCATTCTCGAAAGGGCATATCATTAATAGGGTGGAGCGCTGATATGTGAATTGAATGGTAATCGTTGCAGCTGTGGATCGATCCGATCCACACGAAGGCGTTGTCGAAGAGGCGAACAAATTAGCGGTCGCGTTCGAAAAGCCGTTACACGTCGTTCACGTCTTAAACCGTGGTTCATTCCTCAAATTAGAACGGGCAAGTGTCGAGAAGGAGGGTGAGTCAGTCCCAGTGGATAAAGTACGGTCGATGGCGAAAGAAATCGCGGCGGACGCCACCGACGGCATCACGCCCGATGCAGAAGCAGTCGGATTAGTCGGTGATCCGGCCGATAAAGTGGTCGAGTACGCTGATCAGAACGACGCCTCGTACATCGTCGTTGGAGGTCGGAAACGATCCCCAGTCGGAAAAGCGCTATTCGGCAGTGTAACGCAGTCTATATTACTCGACACATCGCGACCGGTGGTTACTATCACGGACGGCAGTAGTTAGCATCTGTGCTCGGCGAGTGGACAAGGTATACTATACCATTGTCAGGCCTGCTATTTTTAGGAATATAATGGTACTCTCGCGAGATGAACCCCTCGATTTGAGGCAGTTAGTGGCGGATCGTCGCGTCGCCGTCAAGAACAACCGTGCCATCAGCGTTCTCGACGGAGATATCCACTTCAGCCGTCATTTCACCGTTATCACTGTCTATCTTGGATACTTTACCGGTTACAATCAGGCTATCACCAGGTCGAACAGTGTTCACGAAACGAGTACGGAATCGCGTCACTGTCCGTACTGGCACCCACTGCGTGAGCGCAGATGATGCGATTCCGGCAATGAGCATCCCCGGCGCAATTACTCCATCCTGACCTCCTTGTTTAACGAACTCGTCACTGTGATGAAGTGGATTAAAGTCACCACTCGCACCGAGATACCGAACGATTTCTGTTCTGCTGAGTTGATCGATCTGAAGAGTGGGCATAGCGTCTCCAACTGAGAGGCTATCGCAATCTAGTGCCTTCATATGTTGTCACTTCCCCGTTCAATTCGGGTTCGCCGTTCAGTAACGACGGTTTCATCGTTTTGGTTCGTGTAGGTCGTCTCTAGCACCGCAAACGTAAGCGTTCGACCGTCACCACCGGTTTTCTGATAAACGTCAGTAAGTCGCGTGACTCCATCGATCGAATCGCCGACGGTTACGGGTCGTCCGTATTCGTACTCCTGCTCCCCGTGGACGGTCCGCTCGGGATCGAAGCCGAGATCGAAACCGAAGGAGGAATCATCGTCACCATGCCTATAACGAGGGAAGTAACCTACTCGTGTGAACGTGAGCGGCGCCGGGATGTCATTGTAACCAGTTTCTTTCGCTGCTTTACGTTCATAGAATACTGGGTTCTGGTTCTTCGTCGCACGTGCAAACTCAGCTACTTTCCCAGCCTCAACATTAAGCCCAGTTACCGTCTGACGTCTCTCTCCGACGAGTTCTTGAAGTTCCTGAAGAGATTTTTCGGGCATGGTGTTCAGAGTTCCTCGTGGTTCTCGATCCTGCGTCGCCAAGCAGACGGGATTGATTTGGAGTGTCCCCCTGCACGATCATATACTACCTGTATCGTCTCAGCTCTCGCTACGGTTTTTCCGTCCAATTGGAAGGAGTACTCCATCGTGATACTAGAGGCGCCAAGATTAGTCACCTGTACTTCGATATCTACGGTGTCATCACGAGTAATTTCGTCGGCATAGTCGATGGACATGTGGACGATAACAGTGTTGGCTTCTCTGAGGTCGTACTCTAATACTTCCTCGTAATAGCTCGCACGCGCCTCTGCGAGAAAATTTGGGTACTTAGTATTGTTAACATGGCCCGTCGAATCGATATCTTGAAACCGAACGGGTATCGAGGTGATGTGTGTATCACTCATCACCATGTAGTACCTCATCGGCGAGTATAAATACCGCGGATATAGGGTGAAAACGGCGGCAAACTATCTACAAAGATCCGGAAGCAGTATTCCTATAAATTACTACGCCGTCCCGAGACGATATCCGTCTATGCGGCCCACTTTTCGCGTTGTTTCTTCACAACCGGTCCAAGGGTCAACGCTATGATTGCGATGACGATTAGCAACGAGAGAGGTTGGTTTACGAAGACCATTAGGGATCCATCGGACAAGACGAGAGATCGCGCAAGATTTTCCTCGGCGATCGGACCGAGGACGATTCCCAACACAAGGCCGATGATCGAGTAGTTATACTTCTTCATATAGTAGCCGATAATCCCAAGGAGGAACACGGAGAATACATCAAGCCAGTTCACCCTGAGCATATAGCTACCAACGACACCGAGAACGATAATCGCGGGAATAATAATATCAGTGTCAACTTTTGTCAGATATCCCATTCGGCTGATGAACGTTAACCCGATCCCCAGAATGATGAAGTTCCCGAGGAAAAGCGCGAGAAACACCGTGTACGTGGTCGACAGGCCTGAAGAAAACAGGTTCGGTCCCGGTTGAAGGCCATGCATGATGAGCCCACCAAGGAGAACTGCAGTCGATCCGCTTCCGGGGATACCGAACGAGAACGTCGGAATGAGCGATCCGGGGATCGTCGCGTTGTTCGCGGACTCTGCCGCGATAACTCCTTCGTGACTTCCCTCTCCAAACGAATCCGAATCCTTCGAAGAGCGGAGTGCTTCCGCATAAGAGACGAATGTCGATACTGTCGAACCAGCGCCAGGAACGGCACCAATACCCATCCCGATGAGACTGGACTTGGCAACTAACAACGGCCGTTCCAACACGGATTTGACTCCAGACTTAATCGAACCACTGAGTTCCGAGGATTCCTTTGCGACGGTACCCTCTTCACCGGCTAGGTTAATCATTTCTGCAAGTGCGAAGAGCCCGATAAGGGCGGCGACGAAACTTATACCGTCGTAGAGCTGGTAATAACCGAAGGTATAGCGTTGCTGGGGCACCATTGGTGCGATGCCGACCGTCGCGATGAGAAGGCCGAACATTCCAGAAACGATGCCCTTAGCAAGCGAACCGCGTGCAACGATGGCAATCATCGAGATACCTAAAAGCGAGATCAGGAAGTACTCGGGCGACCCAAACAGTAACACCATCCGAACGAGGAACGGAGAAATGAGAACGAGAATAATGATGGTGATGAAGCCGCCGATGGTCGACGAAACAGCCGACATCGCAAGAGCGGTCACTGCCTCTCCCTTTCTGGAAAGAGGATACCCGTCAAGTGTCGTGGCTGCGGCGGCCGAGGTTCCAGGAGCATTGAGCAGAATCGCCGCGATACTGCCCCCGTACATTGCACCGCTGTAAATGCTTACGAGTAGGATAATCGCATTTACGCCGCTAAGCGGTAGTGTGAGTGGAAGAACGAGCGCCATACCGAGCGATCCACCGATGCCTGGGAGCGAACCGACAAAAATTCCGAAGAGCACCCCAACCGTCAGCCAGAGGACAGGCTCTCCTGTGGAGATCGTCTGAAGCGCCTCAACGAATGCTGTTGACATCGACATGGTTTAACCTACGAACACCCCTGTATTGAGTCGAATATTGAGGATCAGTATAAACAAGTACACAATCGCATAGGACCCAAGCGTCAATCCGATCGTTACGTACCACTTGTGCCTCACCGCCAACGAATACGCCAGCGCAAATATTGGCGACGCAAATAGGAATCCGATGAGATATGATAACAGCACGTATCCGGCTGTCAGGACGACAAGGATGAACCGCTTACTCCGTATTGTACTATCAAGAGAATCAATCTCAGACGGGCCAGTTGTTCCAGCGTCTGAATCTACTCTTGAAGCTTCATTGGCTGTCTCGGTGGCTTCTCGCTTATTACTCACTTCTTCGACCTCCTCTTCATGCGAGCCAAATATATCTCCGGAATCGTCTGTAAATGCGCGAAGGGGAGCTGGAAGGTAGCTGCTGAACAAGATCAGGAAAGCGCCGATCGCTGTGGCTGCAGCGCTGAACCTGGGGAATAATCCCGATGGATCTCGAAATGAGGTCGCTTCAATGAACATGTATGTCGAAGCCACTATCAGTCCGACAAGGAATACATGCTCACCAGTTATTTTTCGAAACGGGTGATCTGGCTGATTGTCAATCATAATCAAGCACACTCTATCACACAGTCTCGCTTTGATTACCTTATACTTTTTCATACCACGGGGAACACATCATGATATCTATTAGTACTCAGTGGAATTGTTTCATGGTTGCCAATCCGTTCTTGATAAAGGAGATGTGGTTTGTCCAGACTCGCAATATAACCCTTCGTGTCTGTCCTCATATCGGGTAAGTTTTCGTGGAGGATTGCCATCTCCGCGAGGGTCATTGCCTGATAGTTGGGATCAGTAATGATCGTACCGACCTTCCCTGAAGGCTGTAGATCGGCCATTTGGATCCAGTTATGTACGGTTGTGCGACATCGCTCCCATGCCAGCGAGGATTGAGACGGTATCCGCCAACGGCAGTCCCACAAGATAGTGTTGAATACTGAGTTTTATCGCAAACTTGGGTGTTACCTCTTGCTCTATAAACTCCAACTCTGGGAAACCGCTATGTTCTGTGAGGCGGACGGTTTCTTGCATGGACATTAAGAATTGATGTCCGCTTCATCCCTCAACTTATCTGAATACTATCAGCTACGAGAGGATGAACATTCATGTGACCGTCCAAAATACGGTATTCGATGGCTCAAAGAAAGTCGAAATCGGTAACTCATGTAGCACGGCGTCTACCGTTCACGACGACCTTGTCTTGTATAAGACAGGTTATTACTCGCGGAGTTCGTCTAGATCAATTCGATCGTCAATGCTGAATGCATCTTGAATAGCCTGAGTCGTCTCTTCAGGACCGCGGAAGAGGACTTCGTTACCCGTTTCATCGGACCACTGTTGGACTTCGTCCGAATTGATGGCCGCTTCGTATGCATCTGCTAGGGTTTGCACGCGTTCATCGGGTGTCTCGGGCGCGACACTCGCTGTTCGTGTGATTTCCCCAGCGAAGTCCACGTCAGCCCATCCCGCATCCGATGTGGTGGGGAGATCAGGGAAAACAGTAGATCCCTGTGTAGTAAGCGCTGCGACCATATCGATAGTCCCTTCGTCGGCGGCGCCTGCCGCTGCCGAGTCAGTCGCAACACCGGCAGGTATCTCGCCTGATGCAGCCGCCTGTATGGTCGGCCCAGAACCGTCGTAAACAACCCATTCTCCCCACTCGATGTCTCCCTGATTGCGGAGTTCAATCATCGCAGCATGGTTCGCGGCGCCAAGAGATCCCCCAAAGTCGGACAGTTCTCCGTTCGCGTATCGGTTAGCCAGGTCTTCTGGCCCTTCTATTCCGAGTTCCGGGTTTGCGAAGATAACATACGGTGTTCGCCCATACTGACAGACTCCCTTGAGCTTAGAGAGATCCTCGTTTGTGGGATTAAGGAGCCAGGAGATTCCTGCTGTCGGCAACGTGTGACCGACATGAGTGTATCCATCTGGTTCGGCGACGAAGGCCTCTGTGATACCAGCTATCGATTCAGCACCGGGGACGTTTTCGATCTGTACGTTGACACCCAGTTCTTCACCAACTGTCGGGAGAATTGCCCGGGCGTAGGTGTCAGACCCGCCACCTTCACCGTACGGGACAATATGCCGAATATCTTGACTCGGAAATTCTCCGCCACCACTGCCGGAACTCGGTCCGCTAATGCAGCCTGCAAATCCAATTGTTGTAGCCGCACCCATACCCCTAATGAGCATTCGCCTGTTGTAATCTACCATGCAATGAAGTCCAATCAGCGTGTGGTATTAAACATTATGGATATTCATGTATGATATCGTAATATTCTGTCCCCTTCTTTATATTACAACATTCAGCACTTTATCACCCCGAAATCAATAGTCACAGGATCCAGCAATGTGTTGTAGGGTCTCACCTATAAAGATTATATGACTAGGATATAGTGATGGGGGTCTCAAGGACTGTGTGGAATCATTAGATAGCTTCGGGGAAGATCAGTAAATCGAAGGAGTTGAAGCGAGAAAATTTGGTTGTCCATGACGCAAATCTCCCGCTTCACCAAGCGTTGTGTCTCGGTTGCTCAAAGCGTTACGTGAACGAGGCGAATCCGCCGCCTCGCAGGGTGGCGGATTCGCCGACTATGCCCTCGTTTCGCTGAATTGTCTCCGGATTTACCTTAATACTCTTATCGAATGACGATCGATTTGCTGAAAGAAACGCCACAAATAGCAGGGGAGATCGGCCAAAGCGGCCGATCTCCCCGTACCCTCCACGCTGTGTAAGGCGTTTGACCGGATTGAGATGAGCGTCTGCCGAGTGCTGCTGCGCCAGTTGGCACAGCTGCGCGTTCTCTCTGAGCATGCTGCGATCGATGCAACGTTCTATGAACGAGACCGTGCCAGCCGCCATTACTGCCATCGAACGAATTATCGCGTTCAGACGCTCAGAATTACAAAACTCGTCGATCAGCAACGCAAGCTGTGCTCGATCTTCACTGTTCGACGACGTTAGAAGGTAGCGACGCGGCTCTTTGTGAGCAGATCGCCCGCGTTCTGACGGGCGATCTGCGGTCTCTAGCCGCTGATAAGGGCTATGACAAGCAACAACTCCGCGACCGACTCCGTGACCTCGACATTCGACCGCTGATCAAACGCCGGACCTTCGCGCCGTACGATCACGCACACAACGCCCGCATTGACGAAGATCGGTACGCTCAGAGGTCAATGACCGAAACCGTCAACTCCGCCGTCAAGCGCTCGCTCGGCTACGCCGTGCGAGCGCGTAGCTGGTATCGAGAGTTCTGTGAAATTGCTCTGATGTGTGCCGTCTACAACATCAAACGCGCTTGTCAAACAGTGAAATACACCGCCTTACAGCGATTCAACAGAGCCGTCTGAAGGGATTAGTATTCCCGATCGAACTCGGGATCACGTCCCTCAATGACTGCATTCACCGCCTCCGTATGCTCGGGATCATTCACACAGTCCCACTGTGCCTCTAACGCGGCTTGTGTATAGTCCTCGAAACTGTGATTCAGATCGATGAGCTGCTTCGTGTTTTGCATCGCAATCGCCGGTTTGTCGCGGAGTTCGTTTGCCAACTTCCGAGCTCGATCCATCGTTTCACCGTCACTCACTGCCTCCACAGCCAACCCTAGGTCGACGGCCTCTGCTGCCTCGATATCACGGCCGGTTAGAATAAGTTCTTTTGCCTTACTCTCGCCTACGAGTCGAGGAAGTAGCCACCCTCCACCGTCGCCCGGGACTAGCCCGATATTGATGAATTGTTGGCGAAGGAACGTCTCCTCGTTCATTATTCGGAGATCGCATGCAAGTGCGAAGTCGCATCCAGCCCCAACTGCCGGGCCATTCACCGCTGCGATGGTGGGTTTCTGTCCGAAATAAAGCAGTCGGTTGACGTTCTGAACAAGCCACAGATGTGACCCATACAGGTGTTTTTCTTCTCGATCTTCTCGCCCATCCATCGACGTAACATCTGCGCCACTACAGAATCCCTTTCCGCGCCCTGAAAGTATGACCGCGTACACCGAATTATTTGTCATGGCCGACTGAAGTGCTTCGTTCAGCTCAAGTAGCGTTTCTTCGTCAAACGCGTTCATGAGATCAGGCCGATTGATCACTACTTCAGCACGACCGTTGACGATATCGTAGTCAATCTTCGTATATGCCATCGTGAAATATACGGAAACTTTCCGTATTAAGCGTTACTGTTTCGGTTATACGACCCGCAATATTGGTCAGTTGTCTGCGTGAAGACTATCGATTTCTTCTCTCGAATACCCGCCGATCTCCTTGAGGACTTCATCCGTGTGTTCGCCGAGCTTCGGGGCTGGCTGAACATCAGGACTCTCGCTGTTGGAGAATTTGATTGGCATTCCAGGCACGGGAATTTCGTCCCGCCCTTCACTCCGATTCGGAAGATAGTTGAGCATATCTCGATGCTCAAGGTGAGGATCTTTGATGATCTCCTCGATCGTCTGGACTGGTGCGCACGGAACATCCTCAGTGAGGAGTACATCGACAACGTCGTTCTTCTGTTTTCCCTCCAGCCAATTTTCAATAGTACTATCAATTTCGTCCATTTCCTGTGCCCGCTTGACCTTCGAGCCGTACTCCTCGCAAATCATGTCCTCACGTCCCATGAGCTCTGCGAGACTCTTCCACTGATGTTCAGTGATGCAAATAATGGCTACGTAGCCGTCTTCGACCTCGTAGACGTTGTAGGGAGAGATAGCGAGACCGGAATGTTTGTTGCCCGTCCGTGGGGGCGCGTCCATCTCCGACACCCACGACGAGACGGGGGAAGCTAACGTCGGATACATGCAGTCGAACATACCCACTTCGACGTATTGGCCCTCACCAGTGAACTCCCGTTCGAACAGCGCAGCCATCACACCGACGACGAGATGAATTCCCCCGAAGAAGTCGCTAATAGCTGGCCCAGCCTTTACGGGATCCTGATCCGGGAAACCAGTCGTGTGGATAGCACCGCTCATGGCCTGTATCGTCAGGTCCATCGCAGGGTACTCGGCGTACGGACCGTCGTCCCCGTAGCCAGAACCGTGGGCATACACCAATTCTGGATTCAACTTGTTCAAATCCTCGTATCCCAAGCTAAGGGAATCCATCGTTCCCGTCGAGTAGTTTTCGATGATGACGTCTGCCTTTTCAGCCAACCGCCGAAACGCTTCGCGGCCGTCCTCATCTTTAAAATCGATGGTGACCCCCTTCTTATTCGGGTTTAAGTATTGATACTGAGGGGGCTTGCCGTCCTCGGTGCGTGTCCGAATGTTTTCTCCCCAGGGTGGCTCGATCTTGATTACGTCTGCACCAAGATACGAGAGGATCATCCCGCAGTAGGGGCCTTGATAAATTTGACCGAGATCTAGCACTCGTACTCCGCTTAATGGTTGCCGCATAGCAGATATAGGATAGGCAGGGGTCAAAAAAGTATCTCCTGCAGCGGGATTAGTCGAGACCGTATTTTTTCAACACCCCCTCCGATTGTATTCCGCTGTACCTCGACCGTTCCACCGGCGATTTTCCATCCACGGATCCACCGATAGAGATACTCAAGCGGCAATTCTTTCATGTATCCAGAGGCACCATGAATCTGAAGCGCCTCATCGATGACCGAGTGGCCTACTTCGTTGGCCTTCACCTTCGCAATGGATGTCTCTAATCGGGACGGCTCGCTATCGATAGCGTTCGCGGCCACAAGGTAGATGAGGAGACGAGCGGATTTCAACTCGATCACTGTGTCAGACAGTTCTCATTCGATCCCTTGATCCTGTTCCTCGGACAGCTAAAAGCTCATAGCTGGCTGTCATTAGTCTCCTATATGTGGATTTTGGATTGTCGAATGATTTGTTCGCAACGGCAACCACCATGCAGAAACTCCTATTTTCACTTTGGTAACTGCTTACAGATTGCTTCGCGGGATGATCATCGAAATAGACATCACAGCCGTTGGTAACGGGATAAATTCATACTACTACTATTAGAGTTATTTTCCCCTAGAGAAAGCCACACACAGATCGACGGGGACTCAGTTAAAGTGGGGAATATCGCGATAAGCGAGTCTGTATGTAGATATAACTCTCCGGTTGAATAGACGAGCTCTCGTCCGACAGCGAATCTAATTTTTGCCTTGCCAAATTCAGCCTCGAAATCGCAGGCTTGAGAAAAACGTTGGAAGGAATTTACTGAGAATACATGATTCCAAGTTCGAGTTCGTTCACCGCCGCAAGGAGATTATTTGATAGCTCTTCTCGGATCGTCTTTCCTTTGAAGCGTTGCGCTGGGCCGGATATGGAGAGCGCGCCGAGTAGGAACCCGTTCGGATCTTTGACTGGTGCACCAACAGCGTTGATCCCCATATTGTGTTCCTCGATATTGAAGGCGACACCACGCTCACGGATCTGCTCTAATTCCTCGAGCAGTTCACCTTTGTCCGTGATACTGTTGGAGGTCGATGCTTCGAGCCCGTATCGTTCAATTATCTCGTGAACGCGTGATTTCGGAAGTTCCGCCAACATCGCTTTTCCAGCCGATGAAACATGAAGTGGAAAGCTACTACCAGTGCTTGAGAAGGTCTCGACGGCGAGATGGCCAGTACTATTGTAAACATATCGTCCCCGTCCATGTTCCTCGATTGTAAAATGGGTGCGTCCACCCGATTCCTCTGCGAGAGCCTTGACTTGCTCCTTCGCCTTTCGATAACCTGGAGTATGCGTTCGAGCGTATTCCCCAATCCGTAGAAATTCCATACTCGGATAATAGATACTTCCTCTGTTGATCACATACTCCTCGTTAAGCAGGGTTTGAAGGTGATTGTACGCAGTACTCGGGGCGATATCTAATGCTTCAGCTACCTCTGTTACACGAGCGCCATCTCGTTCGATGAGTTCCTGAACTATGTTTAGGCTGATGGTGACCGCCTTGATATTTTTTTGATTTGCTGGCATAAGCGGTTATTTGCATCGAGGGTACTTAAAATTCGCCTATGGAAAATCTACTGGCCAAGACCTCCTATACTGTTAGAAATATAAGGGAACGATGTGAACCATTCAGTTTGCATTCCTCTCCAATTAGCAGTTTGACGAATCTAAGCTGATCGTTCTATCTGGCATTTACATTCACACATGTTTAAATAGGGGCCGTGGGGGATGATCCGGTACTTACGAGATCGTCAGGGGCGCTGAACCGGCTGTCGAATGGGCTGCGTTCCGGGAAGATCGGTTTCGAGACGAGTGACGTGGGTCGACAGCGATGAGTTCTTCTTCGATTCGGCGCTGTAGGTGATGACCGATCTGGCTTCTCTGATTGCGCTTCCGACCGGTAATTGGTGTACCGCGCTCACTTCTGTTCCAATACGGACGACGAAATCCTTCGCAAGCATACGATTCGTATGACTAGTTTCTACAGAAGCGAACTTTAAATAGTAAGGGCTGTATGTAACAGATATGGAATCCAACCACTCGAACATCAGGGCGGTGGAAATCAGCTTCGGAATAATTCAGCAACTTGTCGAACGGGACGGAGCTCGAGTAACCGAACTCGCGGAGGAACTAGACATTGCGCCGAGTACGGCACATAACCATTTGCGGACGCTCTTGAACAACGGGTTTGTGATCGATGAAGGAAGCGTCTACTATCCCAGTCTTGAGTTCCTCCACGTCGGGGAATACGCTCGCCAGCGGAAGGTCGGGTATCAGAAGGCCGAACAGCACGTAAAGGCCCTCGCCGAGGAGTCGGGTGGCCGGACGCACTTTACCGTCTTGGAACACGGTCGCGGGCGGTACGTCTACACTAAAACGGGCGACCTTGCCGTTGAGACGTTCTCTCGGTACGGCAGTCAGTTTCCACTCCACGTGACTGCAGCTGGCAAGGCGATACTCGCCGAACTGCCGGACTGGCAAATTCAGGAGATCGTCGACCAGCGCGGACTAAAGGCATCGACGGACCAGAGTATTATCGATGAGGAAGAACTCTTCGCGGAGTTGGAGACAATCCGCGAACGCGGTGTTGCGTTTAACTTTGAGGAACACAACAAGGGAATCAGCGCGGTTGCAGCGTCGGCACAGGAACCCAATGGCTCGCTCCTCGGTGCGTTAACGATCTCCGGCCCGACCCAGCGGTTCAAAGGTGACCTCATCCGGAAGGAGTTCCCCGATCTCCTCCTCGCGAGAGTGAATGAACTGGAATTGGACATAGTCTATTCGGACTGATTATATACATTCATACTGTTGTAATGAGCTGTGCTCGATGCCCTATAGAAATCACTACACCTTACCGTAAAATAAATAACAAGCATTCAATAGTCAACCCAATATACGAACGTACTTCTGTAAACAGTTGTTATCTACATCTCCTATCAATTGCACTCGAATATTTTTATATATAAAAATATCTATTAATATTCTAGACTGATGATACGATAAAATTATATAATGGGTGATCTACGCTTGCAGATTCAACCTCACACAAGACAGATATTTGCCTTGGTACGATTCGGTTCCATGTTTCGGCAGAACAAAACTTAGTGATACGGATTGTTCACATAGCACGATAACCACCGGTCATATTAGCGGCTAATATTCGGTGTTTGCACACATTCGGGCCATACCGGCCCTGATCCATCGATACCTCGAACGTCATCTCTGCAAAAATACTTCTGCCTGTAGTAAGGATACAGACTCGTAAATGTTGAGTGAACCGGAGGTCGCGGTACCAAAACACTCAAATGGAATCCAGCCGACCCTCAGAACATGGACTTTCGACGATCCGATGAACAGAAGTTGATATACCAGACAGCAAACGACATCGCGACAGACCAATTCGCGGAGAAGGCGTTCACTTGGGAGGACGAGTTCCCGTACGAGAATCAGAAGATTCTGGCGGAACAGGACCTTCTCGGGATCGGTTTGCCGATGGAGTACGGCGGCGGCGGCTACTCAGTCGTCGAAGTTCTCACCGCGCAAGAGGCAGTCGGACGCGTCTGCCCCGACACCGCACACATCCTCTCGCGATCATCAATGGGACCGCCGCGGGCGATCGCGGAACTGGGAAGTGAGTATCTCAAGGAGAAGTACCTCCCAGCCGTCTGCGACGGGAACTCAATCATCTCTGTCGCGATTTCGGAAGCTGAGGCGGGATCCGACGCTAGCAACATGCAAACGAGTGTCGAGCGTGCCAGTGACGAACTTATCCTAAACGGCAGCAAGATGTGGGTAACCAAGGCGGCCCAGTGCGACGCGTTCCTCGTTTACGCGCGGTTCCCAGACGGCAATATCGGTGCGATCGTCGTCGACAAGGAAACTGATGGCCTCATGCTTGACGACGGTTCGGTCAACATGGCCGGCCACGTCCAACACCAGCTGTACTTAGATGACTGCACCGTCCACGAAGACCAGGTGTTAGTCCACGAGAAGGACGCATTCAAGCGACTGCTGATCGAGTTCAACGTCGAGCGGTGCCACAACGCCATGATGTGCGTCGCCTGCGGTCTCAATTCGTTCGACAAGGCCCTCGACTATGCGAAGAACCGGGAACAGTTCGATCGGCCGGTCGCCGATTTCCAGGGGATCGAGTGGAAATTAGCCGATATGGCGATGGAACTCGACGCCGCCCGGCTACTGATCTACCGTGCGGCCGCCAATGCCCGCGAGAGCGATCCCTCACGACTGGAGACCTCGATGGCGAAAGTGAAGGCCAACGAGGTCGGCCAGGAAGTGGTCGACGAGGCAATGCAGATCCACGGTGCGAACGGCTACATGAAAGATTCGCCGATCGAGTACCTCTACCGGTGGGTACGTGGGTGGAAAATTGCCGGCGGGACGGTTGAGGTCCAGCGAAACGCGATCGCCAGCGAACTGAAGAAGTACGGACTTGACTGATAGGGATTAGCAGAGATACTCATAGATTCGCGGTAAGTGCAGAGTTGGGAGTTTGCTCGTGAGATACGCTTTCAGTTCGGGCAGCGTTCGATAAAGTTGGTCGCTCTTGTGTAGCACTTTGTTGATTTCACAGCGTCGCTTTGATAGCGTGTTTGAGCGCTTCTCTTCCTGGTCTCCGTAGTAGCTTCCGTCGAAGTTGAAACGCTCGGAGATATTGTGTGAGCTTATCTTTTGAGATGCCTTGATGAGGCGAGAGCCATGGTCGCTGTAGTACGTGAGAGAAGTTTGGGGCTGGAGGGAGATAATTGACCCACAGGGAGTGTCGATTGTCGAAAGGACGTTGTTCGCCATCTTTCTGATGAAGAGCTTGATCGGCTCCTGGCCGAGGCGGACGATCCAAAGGTCGTCCGTCGTCTTACCTTCGTAAAGAATCTCTATGAAGGAGACACGCTTGAGGAGGCAGCAAACCGGGTTGGGAAGTCTGAATCAACCGGAAGTCGGTGGGGTCGCCGCTGGAATGAGGGTGGACTCGGTCAACTGACGCCGAGCTTCGGGGATGGATGTCCCCCGAAGCTCGGCGAAGATGAACAAGAAGAGCTTCTCGAACTCCTGCATGAGAGCCAACCATAGAAACAACAGGAGATCTAACTTCTTCTCAACGACGAATTCGATATTGAGTATCATCCAGATTATCTGAGCACGTTCCTCCGTGAACTCGGGCTTTTGTACTCAATACCACGAACAAAGCGTCCGTCACGGTCTGATAACGCTGAAGAGATCCTCGACGAGCGCCTTGATAAGACGTTCGACGAGGACGACAACCAGCCTCACAACAAACACGAAGCCGATGAGGACGGTGGTTTGGGAACCTGACAACGAGATCTGTACAGACGGCGGGACTGTTGTTGGATCCTTCGACGCATCACATCCCCAACCGTGGGATAATTCGCGTCGGACGTGGTACGTCGATAACCTACATATCAAGCTACCGCTAGTTCGAACCGATGAACCAGCGGTCGGCTTCTATGCACTCAACGGTGAGAATACCGTCTTATTCCTGGAAGATCAGACGAAAGAACAGATTTGCGAATGTCTCGAGCAATACGCGAGCAGAATCTCGACAAGCAGGTTCTGCTCGTCTTAGACAATCTTTTCTCGCATACGTGCGAGTACACGCGTAAGCGAGTGTCCCAACTCGGTATTGATCTTGTATTCTTGCCGGTTGGATCACCGGATCTCAACCCAATTGAATCAATCTGGAAGAGCTTGAAGTGGGAGATTTCGCCGTTGATCATTGAGAGCGCGGAGGAGTTCCGCACTCTCGTCAGTACTGTTTTCGAAAAATCAACTTGCCGTGTGAGCTTCGCTGGAAACTGGATCGAGCAGTTCCTTGACTTGCAAAAATCATCTTGAGTACTATTAGTCCGCCCGAGGCCGCGTCCACGCACGGGCACAGGCGTTTCTTGCCCTGTGCCTTCGTCTTGTCGTCGCTACCACCAATCACGAACGCGAAGACAATCCAGAAAGTACGATCATCACGGTGTGAGAAGAGTTCTATGACTCCCTCGAGACAAAATAATAAGTTTTAGCCCGAGCGCACCGACGTTCAGCGCGGCTCCAGCAGGATGCGTGGCGTCTCG
This sequence comes from Halostagnicola kamekurae, assembly GCF_900116205.1. Taxonomy (NCBI): domain Archaea; kingdom Methanobacteriati; phylum Methanobacteriota; class Halobacteria; order Halobacteriales; family Natrialbaceae; genus Halostagnicola; species Halostagnicola kamekurae. The sequence continues at coordinate 53,578 of NZ_FOZS01000005.1, forward strand.
AGCGTCATCGTCGCGATCTCGTCTTCGCTCAGCCCGGCGTTGACGAGTCGGTCGGCAAACTCCAGTAGTCCCTCCGGTGGCGAAGGGTTCGACGGTTGACCGTAGTCCGTCGAGAGAACACAGCGCTCGGCGCCGACCGCGTCGACGGTCGTGGCCATCGTCTCGACGTCGACATCGCCTTTCGTCACCGGAAGGTAACACTTCTCGAGGTACGCGCCGCGCTCGGCGAAGGCAACCTGATCCTCGTGGGAGAGGTCCATAAAGGCCGATTCGGGGTGCGTGATGAGATAGGGCACTTCGGCGCCCATCGCCTCGAGTTCGTCGAGGATGACGTATGTCTCGTTAGGGCCAAGGTGGCCGTTCCCGAGCACGACGTCACGACTGGCGTCGGCGACCGTCTCGAGCACGGCGCGAGCGTCGGCGCGGAGTGCACCATCGTCGGTAAGCGCGGTAAGGTCCTGCCCTTCGAAGGGGAAGTGTCGTCCCGGGGTGTAGTTGGCCGCGCTGAAGGTCGGCAGCCAGACGACGGAGACGCCCATCTCGATCGCTAATTTGACCGCACTGGGATTGAAGCCGCCGACAAACGTGTTCAACGCGATCGATGAGTAGATGTCGACGTCGGGAACCTGTTTAGCGGCCATCCGCGCCATCGGTGCGGTGTTCCAGAAGTGGCTCTTCAGAACGAACCCGCCCAGGTGAGACTCAGAGACTCGCCCCGCGAGCTCGACCGTCCCGTGCTTTCGCTCCCAAAGCGACGGAGCTGCGTGAACATGGAAATCGATTGCATCGTCCGGCAGCATCGATCAGACCTCCTCGTCGATGCCGACAGTAATCGATCGCGTCTCGCCGAACGAGTGCAGCGCCATCGAGTGCTTGCCCGCGCCGCCGGCAACAACAACGGTGACGTCTTCCGGTGTCTCGACGAGCGGGATCCTCGCGTCGTCGTTCTCCACCTCGAACCGATGGTGCCAGGTGTAGTTGTCGGTGATACCGGCCGTCTGGAGCGTCTTGAGCTCGTTTCGGGCGTTGTCGTAGAGGAACCACTGAACGTCCTCACGGCTCCAGTTGTTTCGGGCAATGGTATCGGCGTGCTCGGGACCCAAAACGATGCAAATCTCGCCGTGCGTGTGGTGGGAGTTGTTGTTTCCGACGGTCGCGAACACGTCCGCCGCGACCGTCAGTAGCTCTGCCGGCTTTTCGTTGACGTGGTCATTGATCTCGTGGGGAGCTTCGACGCCCATGACCGTCACGGCGCTCTCATCCTCGTCAAACCCGCGCTGGACGTGGAGTGGGTCCCACGGATTCTTCTTTTCATTCTCGGCGATACAGAAGCTGTACTTTCCGGGATGACCGTGCGTGGCGCGGTCCATATCCCCTGGCGTCCCACCGCCGAGGTTGACGAGGAGCAGACGGACGGTACGTCCGATGGTCGCGTTCGCTCGGTAGCCCTGTCCGAAGACATTGTAGCCGTAGTTGAGGTTGATCTCTTCAACGATTGGTCCGTTGACGACGAGCATCGGCGCGGCCGGGTGCGTCGTCGCGTTGACACCGTAAAGGTTGAATTTTTCCTCGGTCATCGCCTCGACCGCCGCGATCAGAACAGGCATGTACGCCGGTTCACAGCCGGCCATTACGGCGTTGATTGCGATCTTTTCGACCGTTGCGACCCCGTACTTCGGCGGGATCGTTCCCAACTCCTCATCTGGCTTCCGCGAGGTTCCCTCGAGCATCCGTTCAACGCGTTCGGCTGTGGGCGGGACGACCGGGAACCCATCGGTCATCTCACGTTGGTAGAGGTAGTCGTTTACGTCCTCAAAGTCGTCGTCGATCGAAATCGTCTCTGAGTCGAACGTCATAGGTCAATCGGGCAGTAGAGGCTCTCATCGCTCAGTTCCTCGTCGTCGGCCAAATAGCGCTCCGCGTACTTGTCCTCGAGTTCGTCGCGGTCAGTGGTGAGGACGGCGACGATCTCCTCGAGCGCGTTCTCGGCCCGATCGAGGACCTTCGGTTCCTCGAGGTCTCCCATCGGATGCGAGACCATGACTAGCGGCAGACCCGGCATGCTGAGCGACTGGGCCTCCGACTGGCCGAGCTTGATGAATTCGTCGCTGTTGATCGTTGCGACCGGTATTCCCTTCTTTTCGATGTCGATACTGTCGTAGACGCACCATGACGTGCACGAGCCGCAGTCGCCATAGGCATTGACTACGGTGTCGCACTGCGAGACCAGCTGGTCGGCGATCGCGTCAGCGGGGATCGGACTCTTGTCTTTCCGTCGGTAAACGACCTCATCGACGCCGTACTCGGATTTAAGCCGATTGCCGACGGCTTCGAGAAAGACATCCGCATTGCTCTTCGAGTTGTCGAGCAGGCCGACGGTCGCCCCCTCGAGCGAGTCGAGCCGTTCCGCGATCGGCGTCGCGTCGTAGTTCACTTCTCCTCGGGGGTCGAGAATTTCAATACTCGCTCCGTCGTCTGTACGTGTGCTATTGGCGCACATATACAACTATTCCACAGCCACGGAGTAAATAAGTTGCCCCGAGTCAGCCGCTACGGCCACCTCGCGATGTCGATTATCAGCGGCTGGCAGGCGATGATCCGCGGTGAGGGCGAATTCGTTCATTGGGGCGCAACCAGCCAGGACGTCATGGATACGACGACCGTCCTCAGGTGCGAGACGGACTCGACGAACTGCTCGAGCGGCTCCGGACGATCGAGCGGTTCGAACGGTTCCTCGACGCCGGATGCGAGGTGATCTACTGAGAGGGGATGGTCGTTCGGAACCTCATCGGCCGCGACCTCGCGTATCGGGAGGGAAAGAGGGCGTTACTGGAGGTTGTGGAGGCCGTCAGCCCGGAGAATATAGTCTTCGATATTTAGAGTTCGACGATGGATTTTTTCGAGTATGCGAAGTTCTGGTTCTGGCTGGTCTATCAGGTCGATCCGTCGGTCAATCGAGAACATCCCCCGCGGCGCGTCCCTCGACTCGAAAACATTCGACGCGGAACGACGTTCGACATGGACCACATCTACATCCGCTGGCTCCGGGAGAGGAAACCGACGAGTGGTGGCGAATGGAGGCCCTTCCCTACGATATCGGCCTGGAATGGGACTGATTTCATCCGTGTTCGGAAACCGGGTGGTGTTGGAACGCCGTTCTCCGGCGATGCGCTCGGTTCGCCCGTCTGTCTTCAGACCCTCGGAAACAAACTTATATTACACCCCGCTGCCCTTGTTGTTCGTACGTATGTCCCAAGGACCGTTACGTAGTCTTCGCGTCGTTGACTTCACGACGATGATAAGCGGCGGCTTCGCCGCCTCGACGCTGGCTGACTTCGGCGCCGACGTCATCACTGTTGAACATCCGACGAAGACGGACCCGATCCGCGAGTGGAAGCCGATCAAGGACGGCGAGTCGATGTGGTGGAAGTCACTAGGTCGCAATCAGCGCTGTGTTACGCTCGATCTGTCGTCGGACGAGGGGCAAGCTATGGCGCTCGAACTGGTTGAGGACGCCGACATCGTCCTGGAGAACTTCCGATCAGGAACCATGGAACGGTGGAATCTAGGTTACCAGGAACTAAAAACAGTCAATGAGGCCATCGTCATGGTACGCATCACCGGCTACGGCCAGACCGGCCCGAAATCCGATAAGCCGGGCTTCGGATCTGTCGCCGAGGGAATCTCCGGGTGGGCCCACAGTAACGGCTTCCCGGACAGCGACCCCCTGCTTCCGCCGATTCCGCTCGCCGATCTCACGGCGGGACAGTACGCCGCCCAGTCGGCGGTGTACGCGGTGTTCGACCGCGAGATGACAGAGGGGAACGAAGGACAGGTTGTCGACGTGAGTCTGTACGAACCCCTGTTTCGTCTGTTCATCGGCAAGGTTGAGGCCTACGATACGATGGACTACATTTCCGAGCGTACAGGCAACCGATCGGAGAACTCCGCGCCCCGAAACATGTACGAGACCGCTGACGGCTATATCGCGCTCTCTGCGTCGTCACAGCGGATCTTCGAGAACGTGATGGCGGCGATCGGTCGCGAGAACCTCATCGACGATCCGCGTTTCGAGACAAACGCCGACCGACTGGACAACGTCGAGGAACTCGACGCGATCATCGAGGACTGGACCAGCGAGCGGCCGACCGACGAGGTTATTGAGGTGATGGAGGCTTCCGACGCCATCGTCGGACCGATCTACGACATGGCCGATATCTTCGAGGACATCCACTACCAAGTGCGGGACAATATCGTCTCCGTCGAGGACCCAGACCTCGGCGAGGTGAAGACCCATGGCATTGTGCCGAAGTACTCCAAGACGCCGGGCGAGGTGTCCCACCTCGGCCCATCCCCGGGCGAACATAACGAGGAGGTGTACCTCGAGGAGGTAGGGATCGACGAGGAAGAATACGAGCGGCTTTCCGAGGGTGGAGTGATCTAAATGGACGATCTCCCTGAGGACGTCCGGATCGTCGAGATGTTGCCGCGTGACGGATTTCAGAGCTTGGATGGGTTCGTTCCGACGGAGACAAAGGTCGAACTGATCGATCGGCTTTCCGAGACGGGTGTCGACGAAATCGAGTTCACTTCGTTCACCCACCCCGACGCCGTGCCGAATCTACGTGACGCCGAGGAGGTCGCCGAGCGGATCGATCGCAGGTCGGACGTCAGTTACCGGGCGCTCGTCCCCAACTCTATCGGCATGGAACGGGCCCTCGAGGCTGGCGTAGACAAGGTCAATGCGCTCCTCGCAGTGAGCGAAACCTACTGCGAGAAGAACCAGAACGCAACCCGCGAGGAGTGCATCGCGGAGATCGAGCAGATCGTCGACCTCGCGGACGGGACCGATGTCGCGGTCGAGGCGGGGATGGCGACCAGCTTCTACTGTCCCTACGAGGGGCACATCCCACTGGAACAGACTCTCTCCGTGGTCGACGCGATGGTCGAAGCGGGCGTCGACGAAGTCACGCTAGCGGCCACAATGGGGCTCGCTGATCCCGCACAGATTTCAGAGAGTCTCTCGGCCATCCGGGAGCATTGGCCCGACCTCGACTGCGGCCTCCACCTTCACGACACCAATGGCATGAGCCTCGCGAACACGCTCGTCGCGATGCAACATGGCGTTGACCGGTTCGATACGTCGGTCTGCGGAGTCGGCGGTGGCGTCGTCCTTCCCGACGAACTCGAAGGCGTCGGGAACACGCCTACGGAGGACCTGCTTCACATGCTCTCGCGGATGGGGAATAGCTCCTCGGAACAGTTCCAATCCGTTTCGACGGTTGCTGACGACGTTGCTGACGAACTCGACGTTGGCCATAACAGCCACGTTGTCCGGGGCGGTACCGCTGAATACGTCCTCGATGTAATGGGTCAGGACGACTGAGTCGTCGCAGGTACGGTTACGCATCTCGACCTCATACCGAGAGCCAGGTTACCGCCTCACTCTCACTGTCACTCAGGCTCTCGATCCTCATGGAACGCCCGTTGCCCCCTTGTTCGTGATCGCGCGTCTCTCGAAGTGCACGAGACGCTTGGTGTTCGTACCGGATCGCCGTCTCCTGATCGGTACCGAGTCCCGTATCGATACTGTCCTTCGCAACGCGGATCGCGAGCGACGCGCCGGTCGTGATCCGATCGATGAACCCGTCGCTCTCCGCCGAACGAGCGGAGACGCGCTCTCCCGCCATCACCAGTTCCTTGGCGAGACTCGAGCCGACCTGTGAGACGAGCCGCTGGATGCCACCGTTGGCTGAACGGATTCCGAGCCGCGACTTGGGAAAGTCCAGTTTGCTCTCCGGCGTTGAGAGGCGAAAGTCACAGGCAATCGCGAACGCGAGGCCGGCGGCCAGACAGTGTTCATCGATCTCGTCGACGACCGGTATCGGGAGATTTGGGGAAGAACGAGTTCGTCTCGGAACTCATTCACGGTGAGCTGGGGAGCATCGCTATCGGCGTTGACGTCGGTACCTACGTTGAACGCCTGCTGGCCGGCTCCTTCGACGACGACCGTGCGGATGTTCGGTTCGGACTCGTCCCGATCGAGCGAGTGGATCTTCTGGAGACAGTCGACAGTCTCTCTAAGTGTCGGAAAGAATTCGTTTAGCGACTCGGGTCTGCCGAGAATTACCGTCGCGATGCCGTCCTCTAGCTCGCTCTTGATAGTGTCGTACTGGATGATCACGGATCATACCTGTCGGGATCGCAATAAATCCGGCCCCGCTTTCGCTGACCTGATCGAATCCGATACCGTTCCCAGTGGATCACGGAATGCACACGGCGACCACAGTGGTTCAGTCAGACTGAATCTACCTTCGAGGGAGACTGTCCCGATCCGTGGGCGCTGTTACCCTCTTCCCGGTGAGAGATCGCCTGTGTGTCATCCTACCGAGAACGACTTCCGATGAACAATCGGGATCTCTTATATCAGATATATGATTTAATATAATACATTAGATGCCGGTCCGTGTATGAGGGATTTTAACATACACTACTTCGTGAACTGTGGGTGTACAGCAACTATTGTCGGTCTCGTCGGCTGTATCGGGGGTAACAACAGGGACGGCGAATTTCCGAGTGATAACGTTCGTTACATCATTCCATACGATGAGAGCGGCGGTTTCCGACACGTACGCGCGAGTCATAGCTTGTGGGGGAGAGCTCAGTGTCGACGTGCAACTCGAAAACATTCCCGGCGCCGAATCGATTCAGGGCATCACGCCGAGCCAGATGGTTACACGCACGTCGACGCTACCGACGGCCGGCATCACATGGCTACTCAACTAGACCAACGACGACCTCTCTCAGCTGAAGGGAATATGTCAGTACAAGCAAACGACGTACGTCATCTTCGCGTACCCTGACAAGGAGATTGAGGGGATGGAAGACCTCGCGAACAGGTACGAGGATGGCGATTTCACGGAGTTCGGCGAGTCACTTGGTACCGCGAATCACGTCGCCATAATCCAGCTCCGCAAAGAGGGTGATGTCGCTTAGGAGGACTGGATCGTCTACGACAGTTCCGGTCCGATCGTGCAGGCAACCGCGTCCGGCGAGATCCCCGTGGGCACCGCAACCGACTCCTCGGCCGCCGGTGCCGTTGAGGAGGGGAACATCGACATCGCTAGGGTGTTAACCTTCGACGGATCCAGCTTCTTCCTGGACACGCCGACCACCGAGGACGCCGGCTGGACGAACGTCGACGAGCTCGGAGCAATCATACGACCCCCTCTTGCGCACCGGACACGCCCGGTGGTCGTGTTCAGACGCTCGCCGACGCCTACGAGGCGGCCATCAATTCCGACGACCAGGGGAATGGTCCGAAGAGACGGGCAACGAGGTGCTGCTCAACGGTCCCGATGAGACCAACGCGGCCATCGAGTAGGCATTTAGCATCGACGAGCAGGTCGACCTCGACTAACTACAAGAGATCCCATTCGACGACATGGTCATTCGATTTTATTTAGTGTCGAGATTGGATTATCTTCCAGTGGCCACGGACGACGGATAACAGCTTTGGGACTACGGGCCGCGGTGTCAACCGGCTCTCTGAAACGGTACTGGGAGCGGGCGTTCTCTCAAAGATCGGGGATCACACGGCGACCGAACAGGTCGACGGCCTTCATGACGTCTTCATGGTCGGTCGTCGGCGTCGCGAGCCGCAACACCGCGTGATCGACGCCGAACGCCTCGCGGTACCTTTCGAGCTGAGCTGCACACTCAGACGGCGTCCCGTAAACGAACAGATCCTGCGCGAACTCGTCTATGTCACCCTCGAGCGCGCTCACCCACGCCTCCGGAACCGTCGACCCCTTCGCCCGGTACGATTCGACCAGTTCCGTCAGCAGGGCGCGAAGTTTTTCACGAGCGACGTCTCCGTCCTCGTCGATACAGGCGATTCGGAGCAGCGGAACCGTACGCTTCGAGCCGTCGGCATTGTCTAAGAACGATTCGTACGTCGCATACTTCTCCTCAAGAGCGTCGAACGGTTCGCGCCAAGACGGCAGCCAGGCATCCCCCAGACATGCGGCCCGCTTCAGTGCGGGCGTTGATCCGCCGCCGACCCAGATCGGCGGTTGCGGATCGCGGATGGACTCGGGGGCAAGGTCGAACTCCTCGAACGACACGAATCGGCCGTCGTAGGACGACGGTCCGGGTTCCCACAGTTTGTTGAGTGCGCATAAGTGGTCGGTCATTCGCGGGCCGCGCAATTTGAAGTCGTACCCGAGATTCTCCATCTCGTCGCGGCGCCAACCGGTTCCGACGCCAAGGATAAAGCGACCGTCCGAAACGACGTCGACCAGATTCGCCGCGCCTGCGAGCGAGACCGGGTTCATCTGTGGGAGGATCGTAACGCCGGTTCCGAACTCGATTTCATCCGTCGCGGCTGCGAACCCGGCAAGTGCGATATAGGAATTCGGCCACTTTGCGTCCCAGCCGTGGTGTTCGGCAACCCATGTCGAGTCGAAACCGAATTCCTCGGCACGTTGGACCTCCGTCAGTGCCTCGTCGAACCGCTGTCCGCCTTCCGTGCATCTGAATCCGATTTTCATACGTATACTTTCCAGTGCGTTCGCTTACTGGACCTCTGCTCAAACATACAGCCACACCGGTGGAAAAGGTACCGGTGCTCGCGGACTGGCCGAAACCGTGTCGCTGTCCCGGTCGAACAGTAGAATTGTGACGCTGCCCGTCTGTACCCCGTTACCGCAGTAATGCGTTGTGACCGTCTCCGGAGTTGAGTATCGCCCCGAAGTGTGGCGATCTCCCTCGTCACCAATCCACAAGAGGACTTATGAGCTTACGCTCTTGTGAAGCAGATTGTTGGTGACGACTGCACAGTTGATTACAGGTTGAGCGACCCCTTCCTCCAGCCAGTTTCACGTCCGTTCTGCTAGGGTGGCTACCGTAGTCCCAAGTTGAGAAAGTCGCCAGACATCTCTCCACCAACAATGTTCTACACAAGAGCGTATAGTAATAGATATATGGGAAAACACGACCAATCTTGTCTATGGTTATCTAAATCAATTTTCCGCACTAAGTTGAAAGAGCAAGATATTTATAAATCGCCAAAATCGCCTATTAGGTGTATGAAGATTCTCGTTACGGTCAAAGAAGTCGCGACCGTCGAAGACGAGTTCGAGATCGAGGGAACGGCGATCGCCGACCAGTACCTCGGTGCCGATCTCAACGAATGGGACGACTACGCCGTCGAGGAGGCCGTCCAACTTCAGGAGGCCGGCCTCGCCGACGAGGTCGTCACCGTCACAATCGGGCCCGAAGACTGCGAGCAGACCATCCGCCAGGCCCTCGCGAAGGGCGCTGACCGCGCCATCCGCGTCTGGGACGACGCCCTCGAGGATGTCGACCTGTTCGACGTCGGCGCGAAGACCGATATCCTGAGCGCCGTCGTCGAGGCTGAAGAGCCGGACCTCGTCCTCTCGGGTGTGCAGTCCGGCGACGACAGTTTCGGCGCCACCGGCGTCTCGCTCGCCAGCGCCGTCGGCTTCCAGTGGGGCGCGGTCGTCAACGGCCTCGAGCACGACCTCGAGGACGGCGTCGCGTCGGTCCGGCGCGAACTCGAGGGCGGCGTCGAAGAGCTGACCGACGTCGACCTGCCCGCGGTGCTGACGATCCAGACCGGGATCAACGAGCCCCGCTACGCGAGTCTGCGTGGTATTCGCCAGGCCCAGCGTAAGGACCTCGATGTCCAGACGCTGGCCGATCTCGGCGTCGACGAGAGTGCGGTCGTGGGTGATCTCGAGCTCACCGAGATGTACGAACCCGAGACCGAGAGCGACGTGACCGTCTGGGAGGGCGGAGCCGACGACACGGCCGGACAACTCGCTGAGTTGCTCCGCGAGAAGGGGGTGGCACAATGACGGACGTACTTGCCATCGCCGACCACCGCCGCGGTGAACTCCGAGACGTGAGCTACGAGATCATCACCGCCGGGCGCGAACTCGCCGACGAGACCGGCGGCGACCTCCATCTGGCGATCATCAGCGGCCCCGTCGAGGAGTTCGCCGAGAAGGCGAACCGCGAGGGCGTCGACGCGATCCACACCGTTTCCCACGGCGAGGAGTTCAACCACGACGTCTACACGCAGGCGGTCACGCAGTTATATGACGACCTGGTAACGCAGTACGTGCTCACACCCAACAGCGTCAACGGCCTCGACTACGCCCCCGCCGTGGCGGACCACCTCGGCCTCCCGATCGTTACGGATACGGTCGGCCTCGAGACCGACGGCGAAACCCTGCTCGCCAACCGCGAGATGTACGGCGGTAAAGTCGAGACCACCGTCGAAATCGACGCCGAATCGGCGGTCGTCACCATCCGCAGCGCCGAGTGGCCAACCGCCGAGGGCACCGGTGACGCGTCGATCGAGGCCTTCGATGTGGAGATAGACGAGGACGCCATCGGCTCGAGCGTCACCGGTTTCGAGGAGGTCGGCGGTGGCGACGTCGACATCAGCGAGGCGGATGTGCTGGTCTCGATCGGCCGCGGGATCGAAGAAGAGGAGAATCTGGACATCATCCGCGATCTGGCCGACGCGCTCGACGCGACGCTGTCGTCGTCGCGGCCGATCGTCGACAACGGCTGGCTCCCCAAGAATCGGCAGGTCGGCCAATCCGGCAAGGTCGTCACGCCCGATGTCTACATCGCCATCGGGATCTCCGGCGCAGTCCAGCACGTCGCCGGGATGAAAGGCTCCGATACCATCGTCGCGATCAATACGGATCCGAACGCGCCGATCATGGACATCGCCGACTACGCGATCCACGACGACCTCTTCGATGTCGTGCCCGCGCTGACCGAACAGTTCCAGTAGTCCGCTACTTCTCCGTTTCTGCGATCGTGACTTCTACCGCTGAATACACCGACTCTACTGGCCAGTGTGAGAAGAGTTAAGTTCTACCATTCACCCTCATAATATATGGAAATCGTTGCACAGGCGGACGCTTCCAGAGAGATGTACCTGGGGCTTCACGGTGTCGAGAAGCTCCTGTTTTACTTTCTCGTCTCGGTCGTCCTCGCCGTCTTCGCCTACGGCGTCTCTCAACGAGTGAGTCGGTACACCGACGGCGACGACGACCCGTTCGAGCGGCTGAACGCCCTGCCGACGCGGATTATCAGCGCCGCGAAGATCGTCCTCTCGAACGAAAAACAGTTCAACCGCGATCTCTACGGCGGGTTGATGCACTCGTTTATCATGTGGGGCTTTCTGACCCTGTTTATCGCCACGAGCATCATCGCCTTCGAGAGCTACGGCACCGACCTCCTGCTGGGCATCCAGTTCTGGGAGGGCGAGTTCTACCTGGCCTACCAGTTCATGGTCGACGCCATGGGGCTGCTGTTCGTCGTCGGCATCGGGATGGCGATCTACCGGCGCTACTGGGTGCGAAACGAACGTCTCTGGGGCCGTCATACCTCCAACGAGGACGACATCTTCATCTGGACGCTGTTCGGACTGGGCGTCGGCGGCTTCCTCCTCGAGGGCCTGCGGATTTACATTACGGGGATGCCCGATCACGAGATCGTCAGCTTCGTCGGCTACGGCCTGGCCATGCTGTTCGGCGCGGTCGGCGTGCCGACGACCGACGCGGCCACGAATCCCGGGACCTATCAGGCGGTGAGCGTCTTCGGCGCGAACGCCGAAACCCTGCACTGGCTCACCTGGTGGAGCCACTCGCTGCTCGCGCTCGGCTTTATCGCGTGGATTCCCTACGCCAAGCCCTTCCACATGCTCTCGTCGTTCGCCAACGTCATCACGCGCGACGAGAAGGCCGGTGCGCGGCTTCCGGGCGTCCCGTCGGATCTCGACGCGACCAACGCCGAAGACATCGACGACTTCACCTGGAAAGACATTCTCGATCAGGACGCCTGCACCAAGTGCGGCCGCTGTTCGTCGGTCTGTCCCGCCAAGGCTTCTGACCGTCCGCTCGATCCCCGAAACGTCATTCTCGACCTGAAATCCTATCGTGAAGATCTCGCGGCCGGCGGCGAGGAGAAACCGATCGTCGCCGACGGCGGGATATCGGTGATCGACACGGAGACCATGGAGTCGTGTATGGCCTGTATGGCCTGCATGGACGCCTGTCCCGTCGAGATCGAGCACCTCAACTCCTTTACCAAGCTCAACCGCCAAATGACCGACCAAGGCGACGTCTCCGCGTCGATGCAGGACGTCTTCCAGAACGTCATGCAGGACGGCAACACGTTCGGCAACAGCCAGCGCAACCGCGCCGACTGGGCCGACGATCTCGCGTTCGACATCACGGACGCCCGCGAGGAGACGGTCGACTACCTCTGGTACGTCGGCGACTACCCGAGTTACGACGAGCGCAACAAGCAAGTCGCTCGCTCGCTGGCCACGATTCTGCAAGAGGCCGACGTGAGCTTCGGCATCCTCTTTGAGGACGAAAAATACGACGGCAACGACATTCGCCGAGTGGGCGAGGAGTTCCTCTACATCGAACTCGCCGGCCACCACGTCGAAAGCTTCGAAGCCTGCGAGTTCGAGAAACTCGTCTGTACGGATCCCCACTCCTACAACACCTTCAAAAACGAATATCCGGAGGTCGACTTCGAGGAGTTCGCCGACGACCCCATCATGCCCTTCGAGTACGACGAGCACTGGAACGCAAACGGCGAGGTCGACGTGCTCCACTGGACCCAGGCCGTCGAGGAGTTGGTCAACGACGGCGAACTCGAGCTGTCGGGCACCGAACTCGACCATACAGTCACCTACCACGATCCGTGCCACCTCGGGCGGTACAACGACGAGTACGAAGCTCCACGTGAACTCATCCGCGCCACGGGCTGCGAACTCGAGGAGATGCCGCGCAACCGTTCGAACTCGTTCTGTTGTGGCGGGGGCGGGGGCGGCCTCTGGATGGACTTCGAAGAAGAGCCCAAACCCAGCGAGGAACGCCTCCGCGAAGCGCTCGAGGACACCGACGCCGGCGCTGGCGTCGAAAAGTTCGTGGTTGCCTGTCCGATGTGCATGACGATGTACGAGGACGGGCGCAAAACCGGGGGCTTCGAGGACGAGATCGAGGTCGTCGACGTGGCCGAACTCATCGTCGAGGCGATCGGCGAGGAAGAGCAAGCGGATCTCGAGGTCACGGCAGACTAACCCCATGTACAGGAGAACTTGAAATCATCCACTCACGAACTATTGCAGTAGTTAGTGAATCACCTTGCTGGATCTCTATCGAAGAACGCCTAGATATTCTCGAGAATGTGAAAAGAAGAAGGCCAGCAGAACGGCTATTAGCGTGATCGTTGTGATGAGGGTGGAAGAACGAACGTATCCTGACGGACGTCAGGATGCTCAAGATGCAGCTATACTCGACGGCCTGTTGGTTCTCGGAAGGTCCTCGCAGTACTTGGATTACTCGGCGTTGACCGCTCTCATAGCGCGATTTGGAACTAGACACGCACGTCTTCAAAGGTACAAAGCAATCCGCCGTATCCACAAGGGAAGGTCTCTCGTGCGCCCCATCAGAACCCTCCGAGTTCTGAGGACGGTAGAGCCATCGCGAGTCTAGAACACATAAACCAGCCGATTCACTGATACCAAATTGCTTGGTGAGAGAGGTCTACACCGATCAAGTGAAATAGATAGGTTTCTGAAACGACAACCGAGCACGTGCAGGTGGACGGCGAATACCCTGACAGGTGTCGGGGTGCGCTCGGTCTCCCAAACCTCATCACAGTCCACGTCTAAGGTCTCTCTGAGCAGGTTGGCGAGCTGCATGGACACTTCTCGCCACCACCTGCTCGTTCCTCAAACTATCATCTAGACAGTGCCCCTTGATGAATATTATCTACAACATTAAACGTGCTATGAGCTAACCAAATCTAACGCTGTATGGCGATCCCCCACGAAAACTGAGGTATGATCACTTAAAACGCAAATTCGGCGCGATTTGTTTGCGCCGATCTGCGTGATGTTCGGCAGTTAGTGGTCACATTTGGGAGGATGACCATACTGCTAGTGTTGGCGCTTGCCAACAAAACTTTATCGTGTACAATCCATGTTAAGTGTTTATTTTTTCGTTGAGAGAGTTGTGCACAGATATTCTAATTTGTTCGGAGTGATTGTTTGGAGGGCATTGATGGGATGAAAGCCTGCTAAGCCCCACGCATGGATGAAGGAGTGGGATGGCAAAGGCCGACAACTATAGAAAAAGTTAGAATTATTTTCTCGTAGAGTGTTACAACAGGCGGTGATCACTTCGTCGCAGTCTCAGTCGAAGAGTTGCAAGATGCTCTCGACAGCGTGGACGAAAAGAAGTCGACACAACAGCTCTTAGCCGCGATAGCGTATAAAAACGGCGTCACACAGACTGAACTAGCCGAGTGGTACGGCGTGCAGCAGCGGACGATCTATAGCTGACTCAAGCGGACTCGATATTGATGAGTCGCTTGAGCAGGCCGTTGCTGATGCTCTTCGATCTGGGAAAAAACACCCGGAAAAAGAGCAAGATAAGTCCAAAACAACTGTCCACGGATCTCCTAAGGAAGTTGGGCTCAACGCACCGGCGTCCACGTCAGCGCTCGTTCAGCAGTATCTTGACGAAACCTACGATGTCGAGTACTCAATCCCGAGTTGCCGGCGGTTGCTCAAAGAAGCGGGATTGAACTATCAAAAAACCACGCCGTACAGCCGTTGAATCCGGTGCTGACGAGCAAGAAACGTTCCACGAAGAGTTTAAAATCGGCAGGAGATGGACGCCACCGTAGTCTGTATCGATCAAACCAAGAAATCCATGCAAGTTGAGCCGCGTGCCGCGTGGTTTCCCCGCGGCACGCAGCTGTTCGTCGAATTATCTGGCCAACGCGACTGGACGTGTCTCTTGGGCGCGATCACCGAAGACGGTGATCGTTTTTCGCCCGGTTCGAAGAGTACGTAACCGCCGAACACGCCAAACATTCCATTCTTGCATTATGCAAAGAGTTCGAAGATGATCTGCTGATCGTGCTGGATGGAGCGTCGTATTTCCAGGCGTCGGCCGACACGGACCTGGCGGCCCGTGACGACCTCGCCTTTGTCACGTTACCGGCGTACTCACCAGCGCTAAGTCCTGTCGAGGAGTGCTGGAGACAACTTTAAGCTGCTCTCAGTAACCGCTTCTTTGAGTCACTCGACGATCTAACAACGGCGATTGATACAGCTCTTGACTAGCTCTCTATGCCAACAGTGAGTAACCAATTATAATTCTCACTATTGCTCTGATAGGGAAGGCAGTGGTTCATTCAGCCCCAGCATCTCGATCTGCTCTTGATAGCGATTGCGGATAGTTACCTCGGTCACTTGTGCAACATCTGCGACTTCCTTTTGTGTTCGTTTCTCGTTACAGAGCAGCGCAGCCGCATAAATCGCAGCCGCCGCGAATCCAGATGGACCCCGTCCCGACAGCAGCGGATCTGCAGTCTCTTCGATAATCTCACTGGCCTTCGCTTCCACTTCTTGGGGGAGCTCGAGCTTCGAACTGAATCGCGGAACGTACTGTTTCGGATCGACCGGGAGGAGTTCGAGACCGAGTTCGTTCGAGATGTATCGATAGGTGCGGCTAATTTCGATCCGTTCGACACGTGAAACGCCGGCTACTTCCTCCAAAGAACGTGGGATTCCTTCCTGGCGGCATCCTGCGTAAAGGGAAGCGGTGGCCACTCCTTCGATCGACCGTCCACGGATCAGATCCTCGTTCAGTGCCCGCCGATAGATCACACTGGTCACCTCACGAACGGCGCGTGGAACACCGAGTGCGCTCGCCATCCGATCGATTTCGCTGAGCGCGAACTGGAGGTTCCGCTCACCAGCATCCTTCGTCCGGATGCGCTCTTGCCATTTCCGGAGGCGATGCATTCGCGAGCGCTTTTTCGCCGAGATGGCACGCCCGTAGGCGTCTTTGTCCTTCCAGTCGATTTTCGTGGTCAGTCCCTTATCGTGCATCGTCTGGGTAGTCGGGGCACCGACGCGGGACTTACTCTGTCGTTCTTGATGATTGAACGCCCGCCACTCCGGACCAGAATCCACGAGTTCGTCTTCGAGAACGAGCCCGCACTCTTCGCAGACCCGTTCACCGCGACTAGAATGGTGGCGGATCTTCGCTGATCCACATCCTGAGCAAGTCGTGGTCGCAGTTTCATCACTCGAGTGCGTTGTTTCGTGCTCTTCGTCGTCGAGCCGGACAGACCAAACCATTGGTTTTCACCAGAAGAACCGCTGGAGTATAAAGTTTGAATTATGAATATGATACTTCCGATTGTAGGTTCTCGGTCCAGAAGCTCTATAACTTGAATGCCCCCGCCACAAGCAGTGGGAAGACGAGTGTTGCCTCTGCTTCAATCTGGGTGTAGTTACCTCGCTCTTCTTTAATTTTGCCCCACGAAACCGCCTCGTTCGGTGGGGCGCCCGACAGCGACCCATCCCCCTCCATCCCCGTTGAAATGTAGACGACGTAATCCGCCCCACCACGGAAGAGATTCGTCATAATCGCATGATGTTTCGGGACACCCCCACCAACCGCGATTAGCCCCGTCGTTTCTGCGAGTAATCCGTCCTCGATGAGCGAGTCGTAGTCATCCAAAATCTCAATTCCGACGTCTGAATCGTAGCCCTGTCGGTAATAGTAGAGGAAGTTCCCAACCTCGGCGTCGGTCAGTGCTGGACAGTACACTGGGACGCCATTATCCGCCGCCTGCTTCAAGACTGAATCCTCGTCGTCAAGCGTTTTCCCTAATTCACGGGCGAATGCCGTCGGTGTCCGAATTTTCTCCTCCGCGAAGAAATCATCGAAGAAATCGTATAGATATTCCTCGAGCCACACGTACCGATCAGAAGGAACGAAGAGATTACCGAGTCGGTTGATGCCTCGCTCTCGAAGTGCTGCTTCATCTGCGTCCCAATTCCCCATCTTGAACGGTTTCGCAGTCTTGATGACGTCCTCTGTTAAGGATCCGGACGTCGTGATGAGAACGTCTACGTACCCTTCTCGGATCAGGTAGGCGACGGTCTCGCGCAACCCCGACGAGATGATATTCGATGTGAACGTGAGATAGACTGTCGCATCCTTTTCCTGCATGCGTTCTGCAATATCGATGGCTTCTGCGAGTTGGGTCGCCTGGAATCCAGTCGTCGCGTACGACTCGAGCATTTCTTGCAAGTCGAATTCTCCTCGAAAGTCGTAGCCACGAACATCTGGGGTACGAAGTTCCTCATCACTCCCGGGGACGACGTGGTCATGAGCGGCGTCGTTATCCATACTATTGGATAACTTTCCGAAGGATTTGAAGAACTCGAAATTGGTCGTCCGCTCTCGATACACCCAAGGCCATCAACGATGGAGTATTACTATGCCGAAGGTAGCTGTCCTTCGCCCTGACAATACTCGTATTGACGAGGCTATCACTTATCTTCAATCGCTGGATGTTACGCCGATCTCAGATCCGATGTTGACTATCTGTCCGACAGGGAAGCGACCTCGCCAGGCGGAGTTTTGTGTCTTCACCAGTAAGACCGGCGTCGAACTCGCTGTAGAGCATGGATGGCAATCAGATGAGGAGACAGTGTGTGCTGTCGGTCGTCATACTGCAGCCGCGTTACGAGATTACGGATATTCTGTGGATGTGATTCCTTCGACGTTCACTTCCACGGGCCTCGTTGAGGAGTTGACAGATGTGGTTGAAGGGGAGACTGTTGAGATCGCTCGAAGTGCACACGGGAGTGATGTCCTGATTCAGGGATTGAAAGAAGCAGGTGCAGACGTCCATGAAACCCATCTCTATTATTTGGAGCAACCGAGTACTGCAGGGCGGTCGGTCTCGCTCGCTGTAGAGGGCGAACTAGATGGAATACTGTTCTCATCGCCAAAGACGGTCGATCATTTCTTCGGAATCGCGGCTGAACGTGACGCTACCGGTCCACTCCAACGTGCGGCTGCGGAAACGGTTATTGGTGCAATTGGGGAACCGACAGCGCGAGCTGTCCGCAAAAATGGAGCCTCTGTTGATGTTCTCCCAGACCAAGCTAGTTTCAATCGGTTCGCTCGTACCACAGTCAACCGTATACGAGAAATACAGCAATAGGGAAACTCCGTTTCTAACCGAGCAGTTACAAACGATATTGCGATCACTTGATTGTAAACCAAGTTACGCCGAAGACGAAAATACCGGCACCAGAAAGTAATAACGTGTGTCGATAGCCGAACACGGTTGCAGCCCCGACTGTGAGCGGCGGACCAATCGTCGTCCCGAGTCTGAGAACGCTCGTTCGAATGCTCATAATACTTCCGCGAAATTCGTCCGGTGCCCGTTCATTGAGCGCGGTATCCGTAATCGGTTCTGCGAGCCCCTGACCGAGACCGAACAAGAAGAGTGCGCCGGCGATGACGTAGATAGAGTCCGCGATGGCGACGATCACGAGGCCGATTCCGTAGCTCACGAATCCAAGCGCGATCGATTGGAAACTCGTGAGCAACTGAAGCACGCGGTCCCCCTGCATTGCAGTCACGCCCATCGTAACTGCAGGTAGTCCAAGGAGAAGGCCGATTCCTGCCGACGAAAGCTGGAATTCGTTAGCGAGCAAGAACGGAACGGCGGTGAGTTGGGCACCATAGAGGATGACGAATATACCGAGGATTGCAAGATAGAGCATCACGAAGGGAGTCATCGGTGTTGGTCCGGCAAGGAACTCGCGGATACTCGAGTTCGAGTTGTTCTCGTTTCGGTGTGGCTCCTCGAGCAAGGTTATCCCGGGAACAGCGACAAGCAACGCGAGAGGGAAACACGCAAAGGGAACTGACCAAGAGAGTGTTGCGAGCGCACCGCCGAGGAGCGGATATCCAGCAGCCCCAACCGCGAGAATCGCCGCATTAGTCCCGATCAACACCCGCCGTTGTTCACCGGAGTAGAGATCTCCGAGGAGTGTAACCGTGAGCATAATTATCGCACTGCTCGCCGCGCCCTGGATCGCTCGAAGTGCGAGAATATGCGTGAAATCGGAGATAAAAATAATGCTGCCTCCGCTGAGTCCGAAGACGATGAGCGCAGGGATCAAAATCGGTTTTCGACCGATGCGGTCGGTCAGCAGTCCAATCGGGAGTGTAAGAAAGATCCCGGGAAGTGTGAACGCAGACAATAAGAGGCTAGCTTGGGCCTCCGAAATGCTCCATGCCTCCTGGACCGCTGGCAGTGCAGGACTAATGAGCGAAACTCCCATAACAGCGACGAGTGTACTTGCGAATATCACCGCTACTGCCGGGGAATTTCGAAGTGACCGTATCCATTCCATTCCTATCTATTCATACTTCAGCAGTTGAACTCTGTAAGTCATCTGCTATTGAGGGAGCGTGCCATAGAAAGGGTCATATTCCCTTCAGCGCGTTAGTAAACGACCAGGACAACCTGTTCACATTCGGCATGAAACCACATACTGAACGGCCGGGCAAAAGGGAACTATGTGTCGGAGTAATCGGCCGATGCACTATCAATATGTGGTCCCGATCCGTAACCGTTCGGTTAAGCTGACACTTGTAGGAGTTCTTGTTCAAATCCGTCGTCCTCACGCCAGCGCCACGAACTCACGTACGGATAGCCGTCAAGCGAAACGATGACGTATGAGTACTCCGGCCAAGCTGCTTGTTCGGCATCAATTTCAGTCGGCTGTGTCGGTCCAGTGGGATGGGAGTGATAGAAACCGACGATTCGATCACCGGCTGCCTCAATCGTCTTCATAAGCTCCAGTTGCTCTTTGGGGTCGATGGAATAGCGAATTTTCGGCGTGTTTGCTACGTTTTCCGCAGTATATACTGATTCGACAATCGATTGGTCTTCCCCGTACGTTCCACCGAGGATTCCACAGATTTCCGCTTTATCTTTATTACACGCTTGCTCAACTACGCGGTCATACAGTGGTCGAGAGAACTTGATCATACTCAAAGTAGCAGACTCAGTATAAAGACTAAAAGATATAGTCTAACCAGATGCAACTGTCCACAGATCACAATTGAAAGACGATACAAGACAGTGTTGGGAAGTCGATTTGCTATGTACCAGGAACCACCATCACCTCGTTCCTTCAAGTTCTAATTTGAACATTACTTCGTCATCGTCGGTAGCGAGCAAGGGTGAGCGCCGATAACGCGATGATAGCAGCGATTAGTCCGAATCCGGATGTCATATCAACATCCTCTACCTTGCGATCGTCATCTGACTCCATTTCGGTACCACTATCGGTACTCTGGGCATCGCCGTCGTTGGCTTCTACTTGACCTTCCGCCGCGTCCAGTTGGAGTACAGCGACGACTTGACCGTGTAACCGCTCGTGTTTCTCACTCCGATAAGTCCAGTTACCTCCGACCTCCTCGTACGGTTCGGCATCGGCTATCGGATCGACGCTGGTATTCCAGTCGTCGTTTGGCTGTTCGACGTATCCCACGAGTTCGATGTCGTCCGCGTGGTCGCCCTCGATCTGTACGTCACCGTACTCGACAGTGGTGCCCTCCGAGTGACCGTGGAACTCAATGCAGTGGGAATCCATGTATCCATCTCCCTGCGGGAGATCCGCATTCGTCCCGAACTGATCGGCGTCGAGTGGCCACTCGTAGTTGTCGGTCAGTGGGTACTCAACGGTCATCGGATCGGCGTACTCGTGCCACGTGAGCGCATCGCCGGTGGGGATCGTCACCGTCGTGTTCGGAACGCTCTCGCCGACGACCGGCTCACCCGCTTCGTTGAGCAACGTGACGCAGATTTTCCCGGAGCCATCGCCGAGATACGGGCTGCGATAGTTGTCACGCGGATTCGTGTAGCTGATCCAGTTACCGTTCGGATCGGCCGCCTCGAAGTACTGATCGCCTCGTTCAGGTGCCGGCTCCTCGTAGGCCGATTCGGAGACGTTAGCCTCAGGCGACACAACGGACGCATCGACGGACTGTGGTACTTCGGCACTCGAACCAACGGGTGGAATAACACCCGTGATGAGGACGACACAGAGAGTGATTACCAGGACGGTACGTGTGGAGGTGAGAGAGAATTCACCGGTCATGCATATCACTGGCTGATACTCGTGTCGCCGCGTGGATTCGAGAGAAAGGGTACTAACATACCGAGCGACCGGTCGATCCACTGGCCGTCCGTGTCAAGGCGAGACCGTGACCAGTCTCGATTCGTTTTTACAGCCCGTCTGGTTTGATCTGGTGACTGTGATGGGATACTACTAATCATCTGATCGAACTTTCGAAATGATCACCGTATACTATGCGCCGTCTACTTGATGGTATTCAGCAGTTACTTACGCCGTTCTCATTCAGAAAGCGACGAGAACTCTCTCAGGACAAAGCATCGGCAGGCATCGCGTAGTGGTTTGGTTAGTGATGGTTATCGATTTCTTTCAGTTGATTCGGTGGCATTCTCTTCAGTGGACGGGAGTAGCTGGGGTCCACCTGTCTGTCGACTGTAGAGCCACTCCGCCCAGGAAAGTTTGAGTTGACTCGGATCTCGGTTCGGGAACTGCCGCTCTGCCGTCTGACTATAATTGAGCAGCGCGACCAACAGGACACCTCCGACTATATTGCCGAGCGTGACCGGTACGAAGAAGGCTGCAAACGCCGCCCAGAGGCTAGCGTTCCCCTGAAAGACGAAATAGAGAACTTCGCATGCGCCCGTGATGCAATGGAACAGATCGGCCGATGGAATCAGAAACATAAGGAAGATGACGAGCAGCAATCGCGTCGTCGTATCTCGACTTGCATGCACCAGCCAGACCATCGCTGCGACGATATTCCCAGCGAATATCCCCTTAAAGAAGAGGTCCCACCAACCAGTTTCGAACGCGTGTTCGCCGAAGCCCAAGGCAACTTCCGCAGCCTGAGGGGTAAAGACGCCCGTCGTCGCCAGGACGAACGCACCGAGAGCCGCGCCGAGGACGTTCGCGACGATGACGATTCCCCAGAGTCGAAGCAGATTTCGAACACTCGCAATACGCGTCAATACGAGTGTGACGGGTGTGAGCGTATTCTCGGTGAACAGCTGATACCGCCCCATCACGATGAGGATGAATCCGACCGGATAGAACAGGTTCCCGATCAGTGGCGCCGACTCGAGTGGAACGGCCGCGGTGACCGCAGATCGTGCGAGAAACGTCAACGTGATTGCGAGTCCGGCAGCTATCCCGCTCATGAACAACTGGCGCCTGCTTCGGCTGAACTCCTCGTCCGCGGTGGCGACAAGTCGCTGAAAAATTTCGTCCGCCGAGAAATAATCGCGGATTGCCGCTCCCGCAGCCGGCGCTCCGCTTCGCGACCGTTCGATCGTCTCGCGCATCGCCCTGTCACGGTGTCGAATCGAAGCCTGGATCGCGCTGAGATCGCCCGCCTTCACGATTGCCTCGAGCAACGCATCGTACTCGAGGGGACCATCGTACCGGTGGCCGTTGATGAAGAACGTTGGTGTGCCGTCGACGCCGCTGTGCGCTCCGCTCGAGACGTCTTCTTCGATGCGCTTCTCGTGCACCCCGGCATCCAACTCTCGGGTGAACTGTTCGGTATCGAGTCCGAGTTCGTCGGCGTATCTAATCAGGTCCTCGTCGGTGAGAGCGTCTTGGTGCTCGTAGAGAACGTCGTGCATCTCCCAGAACATCCCCTGCGCAGCGGCGGCTTCGGCAGCTTCCGCGGCACGCAAGGCGTGTGGGTGAGCCTCCGTGAGTGGGAAGTGCCGGAAGACGAACCGAAGCCTGTCGCCGAGTTGGTCCCGAATACGTTCGAGTACCGGGTAAAGCCGGCCACAGGACGGACACTCGAAGTCACCGTACACCACCAGCGTAAGCGGCGCATCGTCGGACCCACGTACGTGATCGCGCTCCGTGACTGGGGCCGCGAGCGTCGAAACCGTAGATCGACTCATGAACAACCGCAGTAGACCACGGCGCTCAAACCCTTATTTCCCCGGATTCCTGTCTCCATGGTGGACATGGGTTCTTGTTGTACGTGTTTGTTGTGACAGTCAAAACGTTCGTTCGAGCAGTCGTACGATATTTCCGTGAAGACGGCTTGAATCGCGGGACATTGAACGTGAGCGGGGAGTACATACCCCCTGCCTCTACCGAGGCATAGAACGGGAGTCCACGCGAAAGCCTCGGGGCTCGACTCCGAGGAAATTTACCATGTACCCAATTCTTCTCTGAACTACTATAGCCGTGCGAGCACGAACCTAGTATCGAGAGTTCCGCGAAATTGCTCTGATGTGTGCCGTCTACAACATCAAACGCGCTGTCAAACAGTGAAATCCACCGTCTTAGAGCGATTCAACAAAGCCGAGCAGGACGAGTCCAACATCATGGACGAGCTCGTAGACGTATCCCACCCGATACGGAGAGTCGATGTAGCCGTAATTAGACCCTCGAGACGCTCTCGAGTATGGGCCTCTACGTGGACGAAGAGTGTGAGCGAAGCATTCGCGCAGACCAGCCGGATAACTTGCTGGACCCTCGAACATGGAGCATCTCGAGCAACCGTTGTTCCTGCTCGGCCACGGCGTCGAGAATCCTGCCAATGGAATTCACGGTGACGAAGAGTATCTCTACATCGTCGAATTGCCAACGCGAACCCCATTCGATGAACCGGCAGAGTAGACGGTCAAGGTGAGCTGCCACGCCGGCTTTCCGCGGTGGGATGGGCCGACAGACAACGCGTCGAGCAACCCTCGTGGCAGTTTCAGGGGTCGCTAGAAGCCGCTCTCGAGGATCTGAGAGTCGAGTCTGCGTAACGACTGACTCAGAATACCAGCAGACTTTTGCGAACAGCCCTGTAACTGTGTATTATGAGCCTCACCACTGATGACTTCGCCAAGTTCATGGCCGGTGATCCAGAGGACAACGAAGAAGTTCCCCTTGGTGATGCGTTACAGGAACTGGCTATCGACATTGAGGTTGATTCTGTCGAAGAGGTCCGCGACGTCCGCGAACGGCTATGAAACTCTTTCTCGATACGAACGTTATACGGTGAGCAGGCGTAATACCACGGCCTTCAGGCCGTGGATACACGCCGTCACTCCGTGGAACAGACCGCCGTTCAAACGCCTGCCCCGAGTTTCCATGGTGACGTTTAAGTGACAGTCGGATCTACTGTAGTGTAGGAACCGGTCGGAACGGAGCGGATTCCGAACCGTCCTGCGGAGGCGGCCTGTCCGCCCACGCAACGAGGCAATATCCGAAAAGGCAGTCGGTGAACGCCCATTCCAGAAGAGTGGGTCTATGCTGACTGCTCAAAGCACGCAACACGATACCCCCGGCTCTGCTGACGTCTGCCGGCGTCCCCGTGGCAAAAACAACACGTGGACGCCGTACACGGTCGAGGATAGGGGTAACGGCGGTTTGGCACCGTCAGCAGTCCACCACTCCGATGCTGTGGGACTACCTGTGCCCGAAAGGTGTGGTAGTCCGGTGATTGGATTGCGAACCTGAAACTCCCACCGCTCGGGATTCCTCCGCATTTACGCGGAGGAGGATGTCAATGTCGCCGCTGTTACCAAGGACACTGACCGATCTGAGGTAGCCGTTCGTCTTCTCAACGATTTTGATGACAACTACACATCTGTCTTAAATCTCATGGAGCTACGGACTGTTCTTGCGAAGAAGAAGACCATCGAACGAGATCCAGTTGAACAGATCGAGCAGCGCATCAAATCCCGAACGATCGTCACATTCCCGGATGC
The DNA here is from genome assembly GCF_900116205.1 of Halostagnicola kamekurae. NCBI lineage: Archaea > Methanobacteriati > Methanobacteriota > Halobacteria > Halobacteriales > Natrialbaceae > Halostagnicola > Halostagnicola kamekurae. The sequence goes on from NZ_FOZS01000005.1 coordinate 78,304, forward strand.
CTCGGATATGGTCGAAGCAAATCAACTCCAAGACGAAACGCTTCTTTATCCGATGGATGCTCTCATTCTTGCCGCAGCCAATTCTGTCAACGCAACTCTCGTCTCGTTTGACAGTGAATTACGAGAACACGGTGCGAAGCGACCGCAAGATCTCATTTAACAACTTGAAGGTGTCATAGAACCCATCTCATACCGTGCTCCCTGGATTGTCTCCGTGTTCGTCGTTGGTGATTGCGACGACGAGTCGTAGAGACAGTACAAGGAACACCTGTGCTCGTGTGTGGACGCGGCCTCGGGACGCTAGTTACCAGTGCAGGCGTCTCTGTCTCTGCCAGCGTGCCGTCTCGGTCATCAAGTTCGAACCGGGGATGCAGACTCAGTACGGTCGCGTATGGTTCGGCATCTGTTGGCAGTCGGTCCAACTCGAAGCCGTTGTGACCGTCTTGCACACGCCGAAACAGTGTTTCAAACTGCTCACGCTGGAGCGGGATGGTACCGTCGTCACCACGGTACTCAATGTGGATCCGATGTTCCTGAAGAATTGTTAGGTGAAAGGGCTTGCGCGACAGTGGCGTGAGCAGCGTTGCATCCACTGGCAGTTCCTCAGCGTTATCGAGGAGATTATGACAACTGTGGTAAATGACCTAGGTAGTCTTTATCGGTACAGACCAATAGCCACTTGACGCCAGAAGTGCTACTTTCGCCCTTACATCGTTCAGTACAGTGGGATTAGAGAGCGGTCGATACAAGGTGCAACGGTATCATCATAGATAGACGCCACAAATGAGTGAACCAAACGTTCAACGAGCGACAGCGGCTGTTGCCGAGCAACTTGCGGAAGTCTACCAAAGTGCGTATCAGGAAAACCGTCGGCTAGGACTCCCCAACAACGAAGCAGAGTCTGTATCAAAGAAGAGGATAGCTGGTTTGATCCGGAAAAGTACGGTCTACGTTGCTAAAAAAGGCGACGATGTGATTGGCGGTGTCTGTCTTGAAAACACAGATTCAGACCGTGTGAAACTCAGGCGACTTGCCGTACACGAAGATTGGAAAGGGGAGGGTGTCGGAAGACAATTATTGGACTACGCAGAGGAACAGGCTCAGTACCATGGGTACGCTACGATTTGGTTGATCACTCCGAAAGCGCACCCATATCTCCCGGAGATGTATCGCCAACGTGGGTATGAGGATGTCGAAACAGTCTCGCAGGAAAACTATGACTTTGAGTTTCTTGTGATGGAAAAGAGGATGTCATAGAACGAGCCTCACGGCGTTCCTTTCATCCCGTGCGGGCTGAACTATCCGTTCACTACACCTGCGCACTTATCGAAAATGATTACATAAAAACGGCTAATGATATGCTATGGACGATACTCGGATTATTCAGGTAGCAACTCTCTGGTTTGTTGTCCTCATCTACATACAGACAGGCTCTGGTGGCGGTGGCGCAGTAAATATGGCCATCGGTTTTATTGCTCTTCTCCTCATATATATTCTTCCGCTCACTCTCGTTATTTTCGTCATCCTACAGCTCGTCGATAGATAGATCACCTGTACTTGCCGTTTGTCAGATAGCGGTGGGAAGTGTGAGAACTGTTTTCTGATACTCTGACGTTGTATTCCAAAGCTCTCCGCTGAGTTTATTGTCTCCCCAAAGGGGTGAGGAGTTCAGAAATGACTGCAATCGCCCAGACAGTGACCACCGCATTGTAGTTGGACGAACTAAATGAGAGTGTCAGCATTATTAATTATGCTGTTATGTTTGCTAATCTCTGCAATGGGCTTTTCTGTGTTATAGCTATCTCCAATGGAAACTATTATGTGATCCAAATAATGAGTCATCACTACTGAAAGTTAAAATAGAAATAATGACCCGAAATACCGTTAACAAACTTGCTTCAATTATAGTCACCGACGTGTTGGGTTTGCTGTGGGTGGCCAGCATCAATGCATTCGAAAATTCTCGTGAAACGCTGACTAGGTGGATGATCCCGCACGATATTGGCCACCGGAACCCCGAGCGCCGCTGCAACAACCCGTTTTCAGATAGTTACTAGTATGAGTAACAAACCCTCCGACAGTCCGTCTGATTGCCCTGCTAACCACCCCGATGAGTCACCGTCAGTACTGACTCGTACTCGACAGCAGTTCATTCGCGTCTCGCCACAGCTACTTTCGATTGCTGTCTGGCTGGTCTTTATACTGGTCGTCACTGGCTCGGCGACAGCCCAGTCAGATGTCGGCGACGTCTATTGTGGGACTGGCGTTGAAACGGGGATCACTATCGTTTTCGGTGCGATTGCTGGTCTTGGGCTCCCCGCGACAGGCTTCTATGTCTGTCGAGCAGGCCTCTCGTACATGCGTGCGGGTGGCAACCCTGAGAAAAAGAACAACGCCAAAGAGCGGCTGGTGATGTCGGGGCTCGGGTTCGGGATTATCGTCCTCGCACTCATCTCTCCCGAACTCATCGACAACATTGGGAGTCAGATGGGATTCGACTTCTCCAGTTGTGTGCGGCCCTTCTGAGACTTTACACAATTGAAACCGACATCCCCTCACCCCTGTCGATGGCTACACTCCGCCCGGTGATCGTCGTCGCCCTCCTCGTTACGAGTAGCCTCGCCGTTGGGTTGATGGGCACCGCAGCAGCCAGCTCACCAGCTGCGAACTTGAGTACCGCACTCCCTGCGGACGGGCCTGATTACGGCGTCAACGAGTCGCGGTTTCAACTACTCTGGTCGGAGGATACTGACCAGGAAAATCTCTCGAGTGCCGATTTCACAGAGAATGCGTCCTCACCGGCGGCGTTCTCTCAGCGCCTCTCGAGGTCTACGGACTACCTGTTCGACGAGCCAATTGAGGACGTCGAACGCTGGAATAGCGGTGACTTCGATGACTATGCTGCTGGTGATGAAGAGACATCGGTCCACCCTGAAGCAGCAGCCCTCGAGGATGGACGCTTCATCAAAGACGCCCACGCCACCATCTTCACAGTTAATCCGTCGACGGTCCTCCAATCGGGTACTAACTCGACCACGTATATCGCGCCAGAAGGCGAGGTCCTCGCGATCTCCGATTACCGAGTTGAGGTACCGGACGACAGTGAAACTGGACCAGTACGCGACGAGTGGTCCCTCGAGGAGACAGAACTCGAGAGTGTCACACTCCAAATCGACGGACAAGCAGTCGATTCGAACACGAGCCATCAGTCGACCCTCAAGTACAGCAGTCTGTCAGGAGCCCCCACGTTGACAGTTGAAGCAGACATCTCCGCTCAACTCCGCCAGAAAGAGCAGACGTGCGACGAGTATAATCAGAGCACGGACTCCTGTGAGGGCTCGTGGGAGACGGAGATCAACCACCCCTCCGAACACCTCACAGCAACTGACTCACTCGAGACTACTGTCAACCGAGTCGATACCGCCGATGGAAATCAGACGGCGTTCGAAGCCGATGATAACCGCACCGGTGCAGTCGTTCACCCGGGCACCGTCTGGTCGGGGATCGGTATCGACGACGAGACACGGGTTCGCGGGAACTGGCGCTTCTATTCCGCAGGCGCAGACGGCTGGCATACAATGGTCTCACAAACCGAATCAGGCGCAACTCGAGTGAATTCCACTGTTCGTCCGGCACAGCTCTACGCGGTCCCAATGCAGGCAGAACCAGAGGTGGCGGGTGGTGCGACCGATACTGTCGCACCACCACTCGAAATCGAAGCAGCCTGGGGAAGTGAACATGAGGGTCCATCCCTCGATGACGAGATTGACGTCACCCCAGCCGATCAGTACGTGAACGCGACGTCTATCGCGCTTCGATCAGATTCACTCTCAGCAGATTCGTTCGACACAGTGGATGTCCACGGAATCGTTCGTGGCCAGTCACAAACAGTCTCGCTCGAGGACGAAGGCACCGTTCACGAAACGAATCTCGAACTGACCGTGCTCGAGGCCAATTCCTCGGGGGCGGTCGTCGAAGCAACAGTCACCGAAAACGCAACTGGCGAGCCAGTGACGACTGGGCGCGTCGAAGTCGGCAACCAGTCGGCTCCCCTCAACGCCAGTGGCATGGCTCGACTCCATCTCGAGGAGCGGCCATCGCTACTCGTTGATGGGAGGTACGTTGCTGCAGATTGGTGGGATGCGGAGACGATGTACGCTGGGGCCGAAGACAGAGCGAAGATTCCACCGAAGTATCCGAAGTTCGCCCAGCTCGTCCAACTAGCGCTCGTGACGCTCTTGTGGTTCCTGCCAGTTTCCCTGGCCGTCTACGGGTTTGACTACCTGTCTGGCGGCACGTTCCTTGGACTCACAGACAACAATGACCGATAACACCCCTACTCACGAGAGTCGTATCGCCCGCCGATCAGTCCTTGCGACCATCGGGCTCAGTACTGTCGGACTCGCAGGCTGTACGTCGAACACAGATTCAGAGCCCTCCAACAACAGTTCGGAGGATGGCTCTGGACTCGACACCGAAGACAGCGATGTCTTCGCGAACGTCGAAATGAACGACAAGAACCTCGAGGTCGAAGTAACTGAGGAGAGCACGACCGAGGTCATCACCCTCCGGGACCCGGATGGTGAGATATTCGACCAAGATAGTCTCGAGGGCGACACCGAGGTCGCGTTCGAGATCCTTGGCAGATATGAAGACGATATCGCCACTGGCGAGTACGAACTCGTTGCCCTCGAGAGTCGTGGGAGCGACGACCCGATCGACTCGACGACGATCACGCTCGATGCAGAGTGTACAATCACCGACGTATTCTGGGCGGCAGAGAACCCGGATATGGACTGGGAGAAGAGATCCTCTGCTTGGGATGCTCATGCGGCTATCATCATCGAAAACAAGGGAACGATTCCTTCCCTACTCACCGAACTCGAGTGGGCTGGCGCTCCAGTGGCTCACCTTCAATCGAAGGACGCCCAATCGTACTACCACGAAGTACGTTTGCCGCCCGGAGAGACAACTGTCTATTCAGAAGGCCCAGTGTACCGGACTCAAAACTCGATTCAGTCGCTTGACTGTAGCGAATATGACACGGAACCGATGACAGTGACGGCTGTCACCCAGGTTGGACCCGATCCGTCGTATACTCAGCAAATCGAGTACGGTGGTGAGCAGTCATGTGAACTTGCCATTGTTGAAAGTAGCACTGATGGAGGTGAGAACTGAATGCCATGGCTTCAGGACCAAGTTGAGGACGGGATTGAGAACATTCTCCGGGACTTCTCTGATGCACTTCTTGGACTGGTAAACAGCATCTATGAAGCGCTTTTAGAGCCGATCGTCGGCGTTCCTTCACCGCGATCTGATTCTGGGTATATGGTCGTTGGAGCGCCGGATAATTCTCCATGGAATGATCTCTATCAAGACGTCTACTTGGCGTACATCATGCCCTTAGCGATCATGTTGATCGTGATCGCGTTTGCGTTTGTTGGGCTTCGGGCAGGCTCGATGAGTCCCTACCGACGAAAACAGCTCTTGAGACGGTTAGGAATCGTGTTTATTGGGACGTTCGTCTGGTTCCCCTTGGTCTCGATTCCGCTCCAATTTGTTGACGCTATTGGAACGACGATCGCCCCGATAGACGATATGTCTGCAGGACTTGGTGAGCTTATCCAGTCCTCGCTTGGAGGAATGTTTACGGTTCTGGCGATGGTCTCCATCTCAAACATTTTCCTCGTTGTTGCAGGATTCGTCGTAGCTCTTCGCTGGATTGCAGTTCTAGTGTTGACTCCCCTGATGCCGTTACTGGGTGTTCTCTGGGCGATGGAAATCTGGCCGTTTAATTCAGCTTCGAATATGGCCCGTCGTGTTGCCGGGATCTACCCTGGAATTGTGCTTGCTGGAATTCCGCCTGCAATCATTTTCAGGTTTGGCTGGGAGATTGGCGGGATCGAATCGACGGCAGACGGCCTGTTCGCGCTATTTGTTGGATTGATGCTGATCCCAGCAGCGATCATCGCGATGATCCTAACCGTCTACTGGAGTAGTCCTGCAGTCCGTACCATCGCCCAGAACAGTGTCATCGCTGCGAACCCATCGTCGGCTGCTGCCGGTGCTCGCAAAGCAAAAGCCGCATCTGGAAAGACCGTGCGTGGCGCTCGAAACGTCCATCGGGGCTACGCCAACGGGAAGTACGGACCGATGGCTAAAGACGGGCAGACGAAACTCGGGGGTGGGAACTCGAAAGCGTACAAACTCGGCAAATCAGCGAACTCGACGAAATCCCATGCACGCCAGTATAACAACCTCCGCAAATCGGATACGGGCCGGATGCGCGACAAAGCCAAAGACGACGCCAAACAGGTCACCCGCAAAACGTCGACCAAAGCCAAGCAAGGGCTCAGAAATACGAAAGAAAAGGTCTCGAGGTGGTGATTCGTATGAGTTCGAATACAGCAGACAGCGAGTACAACGCACGAAAAATCCATCAATCGCTGGGTGGAACCACGGCATTCTTCCAGGGCTACACGATTGGCGAACTCATGCTGTTTCTCACAGTTGCGTTCGTCACCGTTATCGCAGCGACGTTCGTTCCGTCTGCCCTGACGATCCCGATCCTTGGATTCGGGATCATGCTCACGATCCTCCTCTTCTTACTTCACAAAGTCAAGCCAGATTACCTCTGGCTCACTGAGTGGCTCGTCGCCCGATTTGGCTGGGCGCTCAAAAACAAGGAGTACACGCACGGTGGGGAGGATAACAGCGAAGTCCGATATCTAACCCGTCTCAACCGTGTCTATCCACACGCGATCGAACGAACTGATGGCGCACTCGTTGGGGCGATGAAAGTCGAACCAGCGAACATGGCCCTCGAGGACGACGATGCCTGGGCAAAAGCCGTCCAATCACTCTCGGAGTTCGTGAATTCGACTGTCGACTTCCCCGTAAAGGTCTATATCACTAGCCGCGAGGTTGATCAAGACGACGTCGTTCGCGAACACCAGCACCGGCTTGGCGACGCCGACGTTCGGTCACGCCCAGTTCTCAAACGCCTTCTCGAGGAGTACGTCGCTTCCAACACGAACGAAAACGGGGATGTGGACTCTGAAACGACCACAGTTCGAGAGTATTATCTCATCACGTCAGTGACCGACACCGACATCGAGCAGTTCGACGAAACCGGAGATAGTGTTCTGGCGTACCTCGCTGAAATGCCCATTCTCGGTCGATTGTTCGGTCGGTTTCAGTCTGATGGGCTGAGCGAATCCAAACGTGACCAACTCAAAGAAGAGAAACTCGAGTCGCGACTCTCCCAGCTTCGGCGTGGTGGCTCGTCGCTCTATCGGTGTTCGATTAGCCCCGTCGACGCATACGACCTTGCACGGATCACGAAGGAGTACTGGACGTGCCAGCCAGAGGAGTACGACGATATCTCGAGCGCACTCGGGACGTTCCCAGTCGTCTCTCACGGAATCAGCGACGGTGTGCCAGCTACGCCAGATCCAGCGGATGTCGTCAGTGCGATGGACGACTCGACTGCGACCCAACGGAAGACAGACATAAGCAATGAAGAAGCTGAGGACTGGGAGTACTCCCTCGAGGAGCTCGATTCAGATGAAACTGTGGAGGGAGATAATACCTCATCAGTGTCCGAAGAAGACCGTCTTCCGGACACGTCGACGATGCACCAGTCGGTTATCGCGCCGTCGACGGTCGACTGGGAGACGACCTACGCCGTGATCAACGACGAAACGTTCGTCCGCACCTTCTGGATCGAACAGTTCCCCGAAGAACCATCGGATGGACTCCTCGAGCGATTACTCCTCGAGACTGACTTGCAGACGGATATCAGCATCCACCTCAACCCATTCGATAGCCAGTCGGCGCAGGACATGATGGCTGACTGGATTTCGGATCTGAAGATTAACCAGCACGACTCGAATAGTCTGAGAGCCGAAGACCTGCAAGAGGACATCGATCAGGCGAAGTACATGCGCTCGCTCGTTCGGGCGAACAAAGCCTCGTTCTATCGCGGCGGCGTATTCATCCGCCTCGCTGCCGAGAGCCAGCAAGAACTAGAGAATCAAACGACTCGACTACGTTCGATCATCAAAGACGCACCAGCGAACTGTACGCTCAAAGTCGCGAGTCGGTGGCAAGAACGAGGGCTCGCGACCGTCTCGCCGCTCGGACGGAACGAACTCGGTCGCGATCGAATGTCAACGCTGACGAACCAGGCTATTGGGGCGATGTTCCCCTTCTCGTCGAACTACCAGATGATGGACGACGGCATCGAATACGGCTATCACGGCCATAACGGCTCTCCCATTCGAATCAATCCCTGGGAGCTCGAGACGGGCCATAGTGAACTCGTCGTCGGGATGCCCGGGGCTGGAAAGACGTTCGGCGGGATCTTGCGCCATCTGCGGATGATGAAACGGCGCAACGATACGATGCTCGTGCTCATCGACCCCGTTGGGGGTTTTCGCGGGATCGCCGACGCGCTGAATGCGAAGACGATCACCGTGGGTGGCGATACGAAACTAAACCCACTCGAGATCCGCGAGACACCACAACACGTTCTCGACTCGAATGACGGAGCCTCGCCCCTCTCGGCGAAGAAAGACGAGGTCTCCGCCGTGCTCGAGAACTTCCTCGAGGCACGTGATATCGACCTGGGGACGGAGACGGGCGTGCTCTCGTATGTGATCGACGAAGCCTATCGACAGGCTGGCATCGTCGAAGACGACGTCTCGACGCACACGTCGAAGAACTCACCGACGATGCAGGACGTCCACCGAATCCTCTGTGATATCGCTGAGAATCCGGATGAGCACAACATTGCAGAATCCGAATCCGCTCGCGAGCGTGCTGCCCAGTACGCTGACGAACTCGCGATCGCCTTCCAGCCCTTCCGCGAGGGTGGCTCCTACGAAAACCTCTCTCACCACTCGGAGATCGATATCCTCGAGGGTGACAACAAGGTCGTCTATATTGATCTGGGTCAGATCGAGGGCAGTGCTTCAGGAATCGATCGCCAGACGTTCTTGATGCAACTGCTGTTGTCGACGATCTACCAGCAGGCGAAAAACACACAGCGGAACGTCGAACTCGCGATCGATGAAGCCCACTATCTCTTCGACGATCAGGCCAACCTCGATTTCCTCGAGACGGCATTTCGTCACCAGCGCCACGCTGGCCTTCGAATGGTATTGCTCTCGCAGACCGCTCAGGAGTTCTACGAAACTGAGCAGGCCGAGAAGATCATCGGGATGTGCCCGATCAAAGTCTTCCACAAACTGCCCGAACTCGACGACTCAACGGCAGACAAAATTGGACTCACCAGAGAACAGCGCCAGTACGTCAGAGGAGCCGACGCCGGGAAGGAAGACCTCGGCTATAGTCAGGCACTCGTTCGTGTCGAAGAACACGGAACGTATCCCCTGCACGTGGTTGCAGACGACTTCGAGAAACGCGTCATCGACTACGAACCTGCGGACCAGGCCTTCCTCGAGCAGGCGATAAGCGACGAACCTGCGGAGTTGCTTGCCTTCGAGGAGTTCGTCGAGAACGAAGCACAGCAAAACGCACTTGCGACCCGCCTCAACATCAGCGCCGAGACGGCGAGTCAACTTCTTGATGAGGATCTCACGAAAGCGGAGGTCCTCGATGCAGTCGTCGAACAGGCTCTCGAATTGGATACAGACACCGAAGAGGCGCCGATCCAGACTGACGGTGGAACTGAACAGCGAACAATCGAACCTGAATATGACAGCTAAGACCATGACTACGCTCGATCGTTTCACGAAGGTGCTCGGTTCGTCGCCCCAGTACGAGTCGACACAACTCGAGTTTGGAGAGCAGGAATCGTTCGTTCAACACCAATCGGACACACCAGGCACACTCCTGCGGATTCGTCCCTACAAAGAGAACGATGGTGTCGTGGATGGGGCAGGTGTCCTCCAATCAGTCCACGACGTGACGACGAACTTCCGCGGGAAGAATACGAGTGATCACCACTCGTTCGAAGTCTGGTTCGACCAAGGGAAGATCAAATTCTACATGCACGCTGCTACCGAGGCAGCAGCCGACAAATTCCGCCGTCGCGTCGGGAACAACTACGCGAATAGCGAAATATTCCGAGTTGAGGAGGGCCACGCATTCCCGGTTATCGATTCTAACGAGTACGTCGCCGGCGCCTGGCTCGAGATGGAGAAAATCCCGTACTACCCGATCCGCCATCACAACAGCGAAGGCTTCGAGACGGATCCGTACGGCGAAATCACCAGCGAGATGCTCTCGCTCGACAACAGTACAGTCGTCACGCAGGTTGTTTTTCGACCGGCGAAACAGTCGTGGACCGAGGGTGATCGGTTCAAGCACAACAGCGTCGACGAACTCGCGCACGCACTCCGGCAAGGGACCTCTGTGGGATGGCTCAACCCTCGGACCCGACCGGCAAGCGAGAAGGACAAGCAGGCTGCGAAAACGATCGAACAGCAACGCGGCCAGCAGGCGTTCCACGTGAATATTCGCGTTCTCGCCGCATCCTCAGAGAAGGACGAAGCTGAAGCTCGAGCCCGCGGTGTCGCAGGGATGTTCAGGAAGTACTATAACGCGATTACGGAACAGGGACTCGACGATAACCCGGTCTGGCATCGCAAAGAGCGAAAGCGAGCTGAACGACTTCGACGATTCCTCTATCGAATGCGCGATCGCGAATGGATCGATCGCCGTATGATCATGACCGTCGACGAACTCGCCGGCGTCGCGCATATCCCCAACGCGGAGATTGAGACACCGAAGATCGACTGGCGTTACACTCAGCGGGGTGACCGGCTTCCATCGGATGGGTCTCAATATACAACTGATGATCCGCCGATTGAGGAGCAGACATCAGAAGCTCCAGATCAGACAGCAGTTACCTTTGATGGCTCTTCTCGAGAGCCGGAGGGATTCGATGGTATTTGATCGGTTCTTCGGACACGGTGGAGAGGACTCGAGTGACGCCCAAAGTAGTGAGTCCCCATCAGGCGATGAAGCATCCGGTGACGACCAGACAGAGAACACGAAGAGCACTCGGTTGTCGTCTGCCAAGCAATCAGCCGCTGGTGAGCAATACCAGATCGCTGACCAGGACACAACTCGCGTCGGTGGCAAACCGATCCTCACGGACACAGCCAACGAAGGCACGGTTGCAGGCCCGTACGTTCGAGAGATGTTCGAAGCCGAGATGTACAACGCACCTGCCCCACTCTGGGTTGGCTACACGGAAGATCCCCAGACTGGCTTTCGTGAGGCCCCGCTTCGGTTTGACTCGCTGTTTCGGCACAACTGGATTGCAGGGACGACCGGCTACGGGAAAACCACCCAACTGTTGAATATGATGGTGCAGTGGGCGTATTCGGGATATGGCTTCACGTACTTCGATCCAAAAGGCCAAGACTCTCGTGAACTCCTCCGGATGCTCCCCAAACACCGTCTCGAGGACGTGGTCTGGATCGAGCCTGGATCGACCACCCACGACAACACGGTCGGGATGAATTTTCTCGAAGTCCCCGAGTGTGAGACGACCGAAGAACTCGAGAACGAGATCGAAAACCGGGTCGAGAACCTGAAAGCGGTCTTCGATACGTCCGACTACTGGGGGATCAACATGGAGGCGATTACCGAGTCGATGGCTCGAGCGATGATGAAGTCCGAGAAACCATTCTCCATCATCGATATGTACTTCATTCTCCTCAACGCTGACCGACGCGAAGATTTCGCACTCGATGTCGAGGATCCCTATATCCGTGAGTTCTGTCTCGAGATTGCGGAGATGGAAGAGGAGACGGTTCGCCCTCTCTTGAAGCGGATCAAATCCTGGGTCGAGAACTCAGTGATTCGCCGGATCATCGCCCATCGCGAGAGTACGATCAACTTCCGCGATATCATCGACAACGACCGGATCGTGATCGTTCGAACGCCGGTTGAGAATACGGATATCAAGAAGATGGTCACACTGGGTGTGATGCGGAATCTCTGGAGTGCTATTCAGCGTCGTTCGTACGAACTTGATACCGAGCCGGATCCCTACTTCGTTCTCTGTGACGAGTTCGACGATATCGCGAGCGATAATCTCGATATCGAGTCGATGCTTGCTCGAGCCCGATCGATGCGGTTGTCGGTGACCTTGGCCTCGCAGTATCCCTCTCAGTTCGAGGAGGACACGCTGAAAGCGATGCAGAACAACTGCGATAACCTCCTCACGTTCTCAGTCAACGACAGCGACGATGCTGAGTTGTTGATGAAACGGTTCCGTGATTATACGGCAGAAGACCTCATCACGACCGACCAGTTCAAAGTCTGGACGCGGATTCCGCTCTCAGGTGGACGCTACTCTGAACCCGTGTTGATCCGGACGTTTCCGCCGTATCCGCCCCTCCGGGGGACAGATACTGTCGATCAGATCATTGAACAGAGTCTCAAGCGGTATGGGACTGACCCGCTGACGGATAACGAGATCCTTCGCAATCTCATCTACCGCGAGTACAATGAGGCGGCAAGTCCCGCTGCGCTTACTGTCGACCGGGTGATGGCGGAAGCGATTCGAACTGTCCAATTGCGGGAGGACGTTCGCGAGCAGAACGGCTGGGTTCCCGTGACTGACATCGACGCAGAAGTGATCGAGCGCTTGGAGGGTGAGGACGGTGATACCGCTGAAGGCCTCACTACAGAGACTCCACTCGAGGAATTCCCTGATGTGCGTCGGGAGTCGCCCCTGATCGATGTCGATCTCAGTGCACACGATGATACGGTCGTCGCTCGGTTGACTGACGAGGGTGAAGATGTTGCGGCACCCGAAACTGGAGATGTGCGCTCTGCAGGTGGCTCGGAACATGATTCTCTCCTGTTCGATCTCGAGGCCACCTTGACGAAGTGTGGCTTCTCTGTCGAGATCCTCGAACAAGATGGGAGCGAACAACCCGATGGGACGGCCACCCATCCTGACTACGATGGTGAGTTTGCTCTCGAAGCCGAAACAACGACGCCGAATAGGCCAGCGAAAGTTCTGCAGAACCTCAAACGAGCGCAAGAGGATGACCGGACCCCACTCTTCGTTGTGCGACCGGGGGAAGAGAGTCTCGCTCACTCAGCGCGTCGGCTCGAGAGTATGCTTGAGGCACCAGTTCGAGAGCTGGCTGATGGCACTGAGCAACTCTACAATATGGATGAACTCGTCACGTTTGGTGATGGAGCCACCGCCCTCGGTGGTGTGACGGCTGTGCGACCATCGACTGATGAGTCAACACGAACGGTCTGGAAACGTGAGGGAGATGAACGCGTTCTCTCGGATGGTGAAACAGAGTTCATTCGTACGCCATCTTCGACTGCTCTCTCGAAAGATAGTATACCAGCCTATTACAGCTTCGACCGTGAGACTGATCAGTATACTGTCTATGAACAGGGGGAAACAACGGTCTACGAGACAAAGGACGCGTTCGAGGCAGACTGGACGCCAATCAAGCGCCCCTTTGTTCCTGAGACTGATTTGCCGAACCCAGAATATGGGCGAGATAGCTATGCCATAGTAATCCAGCCCAAAGACGCAATGCCACAGCTCTATGTCGACGGTGATACGGTTCCACTGGCAGAGAATCGTGAGGCGCTCCCGAACGCAGATCACGACCCTCTACTCGGTGACGAGACGGATACCCCGTTGGCAACTCCTCAAGAGCAGCAGCCAGTAGATGAGGCTCCCGAACTGAATCCTAGTGGTGATGGTGTTGATGTCTTCGTTGAACAATTCCTCGTTGCCGATACCGATGGGTCAGTCTCGAAGAAGGATCTCTACCAGGCCTATGTAGCGTGGGCGAAACAGCATGACCTTGACTACACGAACGACGTCTGGTTTGGACGGAAATTGAGCGACCATCTCGAGATTGGTAGTGATCGACGACGGAAGGATGGAGAACGTATCACTGTTCATACTGGAATTGCACTGACTGAGACAGGAACCCGTCTCCTTGAGGGGGTGCAACAATCAGAACAATGATGGGTGAGTATACGGTTCCAGATTGGGTTCTGTCCAGGGTATTCCCAAACCAGGGTATACCCATAAACTCGGTCTTGAGGCGCTCTTCTCGGTATTTGGATTTTGGTGTCCAGGGTATTCCCAAA
>NZ_FOZS01000006.1 GCF_900116205.1 Halostagnicola kamekurae
ACAGCCGTAAATGCAGAAATTCGTTCGTCTCGGGATCGACAGCGGCGTACAGCCAGAACTGCTGGCCATTGATTCGGATCACCGTCTCGTCGAGCGCAACGTGATCCGGACTTGCGTTGCTAGCGGGCTGTAGATTTGCCTTCTGCACCCAGTCGTGAACGGCTTTCCGTGACCGGTTGACACCGAAATTCTCAAGTTCTGAGATGGTATTCGAAAGCGATAATCCGCCAAGATGGAGTCGAATACCGAGCTTCATCAGCCGACGCGGTGTCCGCTCTCGCTCCACAAAGTCTAATTCGATCCAGTCGCTACAACCACTGAGGCGAGCGATTTTCGCCATAGACCAGCTGAAAATTACCTCCTCTCATTCTTCAGCCTTAACTAAACACGACCTTAAAAGAGAGAAAAAGTTGAAAACAGGATTTTCGAGATACAATCGTGCGTTCCATCCAATACCGATACCAAGTGAGAACACTATAAGAGAGTAAACTCTGTTATCATAAAGAAGCTGAAGGAAATGGTGTCTCTCACGTAGGTTCATCATTACAGAGGATTGCTCAAGTATCGCTTATAATTCTATAGGAATTCCGAGTTAGATCGTTGGTCGTTAGTTGCAGCCCACATCTCCCCAATACGAGAGAACTTGATTCGATGTCTCTTCCCTTCCTCCTTTTTCACAACTAATCCTTTTTCTATGAGGTTCTCTATCCAATATCTCACCTTATTCTTATGAGAATTGTCGCACTCTATCCCCCTCCATTCTGCATGCTGACGCGCCAGTTCTGATATCGACTCTGCTTCCTCCATATACTGTAGCACCTGAAGTGCCTCCTCCTCTGATTCGGTGATCCCGGTTACAGGAGGAGCTATGAACTCCACATGGTACTTTTCATTCGGAAGTTGTCTTGTTCCACTTGTAGTCCCCTTCTCTAAGTCATCTAATAAGCTTGAAATGCTCTCTAAATGCTCTTCTGCACCTGGCTTGATATTTTGACTAAAATCTTTTTCTTTCAAAAAGTCAGCTACAGACTCTAATTCCTCTATAGCATTTATCATCAGATAATCTTCAGGCGATGAATAATATGTGTGGATTTTACCTCTCATTTGCGGCCGTTCTACGACATGGGTATTAGCCGCCGTAGCATATGCAAATGCTACCGTTCTCGGCATCGAAGAGATATTGACGAAGACCGTGTTTCCTTCGTCGAGTTCGGAAGTGAGCGTCTTATACGCATATTCATACAAACTTTTGTAATTAAATATATCAGATATTATTTCAGTTTCTACTGTAGTACCAAGCACGCTTTCAACTGCGCTTTTAAGTTGACTAGCAATATTCTCAGCTAACTCTGCTTCCTTTTTCCGATTGGATTCTTGTTCTGAATATAAGAGAACTATCCTATCTGGATCGAAATCATCGTAATGGAGGGGTTGCACCAACCTCTCAAAATCAAACCCCACTGGAATATAGTGTACTTCGTCACCCATCACCTACTAGGTATCAATTGATATTCAATAAATGCTTTTGTGAAGAATCAGTCATCACACAACATAAATTCCACTACTAACGGTATTTACTAGATACGAATAGCGGTTCCCATGATTACGGAAAATAGGCTAGTCTAATCCGCTAGATGGTCTTTTGGGTGTTTAGGTTGTAGATATATCCAAGTCCGAGAAAGGATAGATATCACACCAATGATGGGGCAAAGTAATGTGTTCCATTGGCCCGGAACACACGACTCCTGCACAGAAGCAAACCCCCTTCCAACCGCTTGTTGTGGTGGGCTTAGTTTCTGGTAATAAGGCGAAATAGGATATCAGATATCAAACAATGGAAAATGTCCATGAGATAACCGCGAAGGAAGCCAAATCCGACAAGCAAAACAATACGGATGGCGGCGAATCGCGGTCAGGAAAAGAACAGATGTATCAAACAGGGTTAGTTCAAGGTACTGAACTACCGGAACGGCCAGGTCTTGAAATTCCCCGCGTCCAAGCGACGCAATCTCATTTTGAGTTCTCGATGCTCCTTGAGGGCGTCGTGATGATTAGTATTGAGGACGCACGCCGGTTAGCCGCAAAGGGGGAAACAGCGGAGTCCGTTTTCGGAAACATGCTTGTCGCTGTAACGACAACTGTTCATGACGAGGTACTCGAGGAATGGTATCCACAGAAAGAAATTCAGCTAATCATTGATTTCAAGCCAGATTTTCACATTCCTTGTGATCGTCCAGTCTATCGAACAGATAGCAAGAAAGAGCGACGCGAAATAATAACTCGATATCTCCGAGATCTGAAGGAAATCTCCAGAGCTATCAAAAACCTCTCCACAGAGATCATACCGTTAGTCAAAGGTGTGCTTCCTCGAGAGCGGAAAGAGTGTTATCGATGCTTTGAGGGTCTAGATTTTGATCGAATCGGTTACTATTGTGCGCAATATTTCTTGTATGGTAATCATGGCGAGGACTTAATTCAGGATGTTCGGCAGATCGTCGGTGAAGCACAGCCAAGAGCGATGCTACTTATCGGAGTCCAAGCATCATCGTATCTTCGACGTATGCCTCCCGAAGTTACTGCTGCTGCTGGAGAGCGGTGGCGGCGGAAATCGGGTCTTCGGAACGACTCACTGAGTATGCAGCAGGTACAGCGCAACTATCGAGATTGGTCTCGAGAAATTGAAAAAGAGCTTGAAGGGGGTCAGTCGCGTCTAGAGAGTTTTGTCACAAACACCGCAGAGGGTTCAATTCATGGGAACTAAAATAACATCACAAGACGATGCGGCAGCTGGTAAAGAGGACAGCAAGGAGGGTGGCCTTCCTGAAGAACAACAAGAACTGCCCGAAAGCCGAAATGAAGCGGAGCGAGCAGCAGAAGATGTATGTGAAGAAGAGGCAGACCAGTCAAAGGTTTCTGAGCGAGAAGGCAAGAAAGTCGCTGATCGTCGGGAAGAAGTGCGTGATGCTCTCGAAGATGAACTCGGAATCAAAGAGCAACATATCTTCGGTTCGTTTACTCGAGGCACCTTAGTTGGCCCTCTTGACGAGGATTCAGACACTGATGTCATGTTCGTGTTGGACGAGGAGGAACACGGAGATTGGGTTCAAGATCCCGAACACGGTCCTCGAAACAGTCTACGGCGGGTGAAGCGGATTCTTCAGAACGACCCTCGGTTCAAGGGTGCAAGTATTTCCGTTGATCGGAATGTAGTGGCGATCCAGTTCAACGATTTCACAGTTGAGGTTGCTCCGGCATTTGAGCGAGGTGATGATTACGTTATTCCGAACACGTATCGTGAAGGTGCTGGATGGGTCCAAACAAATCCACGCCGGTATAAACAACAGTTCGAAGCAGTCAACGAAAATCGGAATGGAAACGTCGCAAAGCTCGCACGACTCGCAAAAAAGTACAATGTGCAAACTGGAACGCAGATTTCATCGTATCATATGGAAGTCATGGTGTATGATTTCATGCGAACTCGTTCTTACCAAGATGAGCCGATAGATAGGCTCGTAGACGACTTCTTTGAGCAACTTCCTGAGCGACTATCGAGCGGGACCTACGATCCTGCAACGGACCAAAAAATCGACGACGGCCTTCGAAATGAGGATCGTGAAGAAGCGATCTCTAACGCGAAGAAAGCGAGAGAGAAACTTCGAAGAGCTAGAGAAAGAAAAGAGAACAACGAAACACATTCCCAAGAACACTATGAGGAGGTCGTCGATGGTGACATCGAATAAATCTAAGAATCGACGATCTCTGCTAGAAGACAAAGCTATTGAGGAGATCGTGAGTCTTTGGTATACTTACAATCAATTGTTTAAAGCAGCTAACTTTCACCGCCATGTGAGCCAAGGTGTCTCTCTTATAACTGCGACTCTTGGTGGAATTCTCACCTATGGACTAATTTGGGATGGGATTCCAAATACGAGTATGATTGGTTTTGCGGTCCTGATTTCCGTTCTAACTGCTCTCCGCAGCTCCTTTCAACTTACTGATAAACAACGAGAGTTGCGAGCGGCAGCGAACGAATACAAGGACTTGTGTGATGAAACTCGACTTCTACTTCAACTTGATTTTCCTAATGAGGAAGTCTCAGATGTAGAGATTGAGGATAAAATCCGAGAAATCAATGAGCGACGTCGAGAACTCAACAAAGAGTCTCCTGACGTCAGTAGCTTCTGGTATCACTATATCAAGTATAGGAAATCACCCTCCGCTCTTGGAGAAATAACCGTTTCAGATACGGAACGTGCGATCGTTACCGGGCAAGATACCTAAGTGAATATCTCACCGAAAAAGCTAGGTGTGAGGAAGTTGATTCGATACGTATGTCCGTAAATTCAGAGAACGATTCATCGGAGTTACCGAAGGAGTGGTGGACAGTTGCCTATACTCGCTCAGGAGGTCGATATAGCGAGACTGAGCGTTTAAGTAGTGAAAAAACGGCAAAGCGGAAGCGGCAGGCAATCTTGAACACATATGACGACATTCTCTCTATCGAATTGATTCAAGAAACACAACTGGCCTGGGACTCAGAATAGTAGCTCATTTAATTTCCAGTCGTCGGGGATTTGGTTAGATGATCGATTTCTTTCCTAAGTTCGCTATATCATGTCCTCGATTCTCAGTTTTATCCCTACAGAAAATGAAAGACCGAGCCATCAATAGGGAATTGGCCTCCAGTCACGAGTGAAAATGTCCTCGAAGACAGGCTTCGCGGACATAGTCTCATAGTCAGTATATCCACAGCAGTTAGAGTACCCAGGTACTGTCTAGATGAGGAGTTTGAGGATGAGCAGATGGTGGCGAGAAGGATTGAGCACACCGTGTGCATAATTGGAACGCGCTGTAGAGACTCCATAGTGATTGCACACCCAATCTTTCACATGGAATGCTGGTCAGATCATCACAAGACAGTACGAAATATAGAGTCTGTGTTCACTAACAGGGTAATTGCTTCCTGAGTACGTACCTCAAACAGAGATCCTATTCAGAATCTTCGGCAGACTCGAGTTCGTTTGCATCGAGTTCTTCGTCAAGGAATGCCGCTCCTTCTTCCGTAATCCTGTAAAGCCCCTGAGCGACACGCTCAACGAGCCCATAGTTAGCCATCTTCGAGAGGCGGTTGCTTGCGTAGTTTGCGACGGTTACATCCAGTTGCTCGAGCGCACTGGGAGTCATATTCCCTTCGTCCCGCATGGTTTCGAGTATTTTTTCGTCGACTGGACGCATCCACTCAGCTCGCTGTCTGACCACGCTCCTTGGTGGCACTGTGGAACTCATAGTAGTATCGATGAGTGGTTATAGAAGACGTATTCATATAAAAATACACCTATTATCAATACTTTTGCTGTGAGTTCCACAGTAAATTATTAGTAGACCACGTGATAACAGGAGTAGTAACCTGCCCTTTCGGGCCGGAAAGGTCCGACGTGATACCAGCACGTCGGGGCGGGTCTTCCCTCTACGGGAATTGAACGACCCATGCGACAAGATAGCCTCCGAGCCCATAACTGTAGGGCTCACGAGCTAGGAGTATCGGCTGTCCACCACAATCAGCGCGACATCCCGGACGACACGCAGAAAACGCACCCGCGTCACACCGCGAGTGAACGGACGAGAGATCGTACACCCCCTACTCGTCCGTTTACACGGTTTTTCGCAGAGAGACCTAAAGGCCGCGCCATCGAACACGACGAGTTCATCATCGCCGGCGAAGATGCGGTCATCCTCGAGCTGACGGGAGGTGAACGCTGATGGACCGCGATCACCCCAACCAGACGCCCTCGAAATATGTCGTCCCCACGGGAAGTGGCTACCTCGGGACCTACACCGTCAGCACTGATCGAACGGTGACGATCTCGACGGCCGCCCTCGGCGACCGCGACTGGCCGACCGACACGGCCCATGCTATTACCCACGACGACGGTGTCGCGCTCGTCCCTCGCCTCGAGACCACCGACCCGCTCGCTGAGTACACCCTCTGCAGGCGCTTTACCGGAGCCCGCATCGCAGTCGGCCACGCCGTCATCGACGCACTCGAGCTCACACAAGGCGACGACGTCCGCGTCTACGACCTCGAGGTTACCGACGCTCGAGCGGGCCTCCTGCTCGTCGACGCCGACGACGACCCGCGGATCGCAACCGACGGCGGACACGACACCACAGCCGAACACCCTCTCGAACTCACGCTCGAGTATACGACGATCGACGACCGCCGGCGTCGGATCACCATCGTGCCGGACACCGGCGGTGAAGCTTGGCGTATCACCCACGAAATCCGCAACGGAGAATGGCGCGAAACCGGCCGAGAGCCGATCTCGGAGCTTGCGCTCACGCTCAATTCCATCGACTACTCGAGATCGCTCGCGACCGAACAGCGCCGTCACACCGGCGACGAACTGCTCGAGCAGCGCGGTGAGAACCAATGACGGACACAACTCTAACGCGATCGGTCCTCGACTCGCGTCTCGAGGACGATACCCACCCTCCCGCTGGGTCTGACGCTGCGGGCTAGCTGCCCGTTTTGGGTCAGTCTCCTCCGTCCCGCAATGTCGCCGCCACCTAAGGCCGCTGTCACCCGGTAGCGCTCGCTAACCAGTCCACCTACGCACCCATCCACAGCGATGTCCACGTCCACAAACAATTCGACGACCGAACAGCTCCCAGACCACTTCAGCGATCGCTTCGAGGCCCTCGAGAACCGAATCGACACGCTCGAGGCCGAACTCGAGCGCAAAGACGACCGTCTCGCGGATCTCGAACAAGAGTGCAATCGGCTCGAAAAGCGGACGGCCACACTCAAGGAGCGTGTTGCAGATTTCGAATCCGAACCCACCCGCCTCGAGAACATGGCCGAAGCCGCACTGAAGAAGGCCACCGCAAACAAAGAGCGCGTGTCAGAACTCCAGTCTCGCGAACTCGAGAAGGGCGCACACCTACTCGAGGAAACGGTCGATGTCCACACCGTCGACGTCGCCGACGGCCGACTCGAGCGACTGATGAAAGACGACGGGAACGCGTACTACCGCGTGCCCAAAAGCGCAGATCCGCTCGATCCCAGCGGGAACGTGTCGCTCGCCTATGGCGACCTCCTGCCGATCCAGCAGTTGGCACGAATGGATGAAGAGATGCGCCACTCGGCTGCAAACGCGCTTCCGACGCGGTTAGCAGCGAAACTCTGGAAGGCTCGAGTCGACGACACCGTCGGTGATAATCCCTGGAATACCGGCTGCAAAGACGTCGACGAATACGTCAAAGCAAGCGACCTGAAACACTGGATCCGACGGCAGGAAAGCGGCATCAGCGAGACGTACGCAAAGAAACTGGTCTCGAGGGTGATTGATGCCGTGCTGGATCTCTCGAAGAATCGGCTGGCTGTTCGCAAACGAACGGAGCGAAAGAACGGCCTCGAGTACATCGAACGCCGCCTCGTGTTGCCCGCTGATACTGCAATTCCTGGTGAAAGTGGGCCACGTACCGCTGATGATGGAGACCCAAAGACAGGTGGTGTCCACGGGTAGGCCTGTCTACGGCGATCGAACCCGCCTCGAGAGAGGATCCCCTCTTCAAGAGTGATCCAGTTACGAACTGATCGGGGATGGTAGCATGGGTTCGGTAGCTGTTAGTCTCTCCTCGAGTGGTCATCGGCGGTCATACGCAGAGACTCACTTGAAAGCTGCTTCCAAAGACAACAACTGTCCACGGTCGATACGATGCCAGATACTGCTCACGTTTCGTGACCAGAGAACTCTGATGTGGTGCATGACGATTCATCTGGCTCTGTTGAGGTCATCATCGGCTAACAGATTTGAGAGTGATCGGTAAGTACAGGCGGAGGCGTTACCAGAGCAGCTACCCACCTTTCGGATAAATATCAGAAACGACCTGCTGAATACAGAGCATATAGTCAGCAGAGCAGAAGGATAGTCTCTGTCGTTACCGCAACCAACATGATACTTCAGCAGGCAATATGTGAGATATCGAATCTAAATTTAGTGATCCCGTGTGAGTGAGTTGTTAATTAGTTACGTCAGGTCACTACGTAAGCGGGTCACAGCAAGGCTGTGGCTTGTTGTTTCTGCAGCTATAGAATTAGTGTATAGATTAGCAAATGATGTAGCACAGGGGTTCTTGACGGCAATCTTCCGTCAATCAACCTTACCTATTTCTGTATTGACGGAAACTAATTTCCTACCAAATATAGTTAACTCCATCATAGGGCATATTTTTGTAATTTCTGTCCTCTACTATTTCATATCGAGGATATTTGCGGGCAGCAAGCGGGTCGCAAGGATCCCTATCTCTATCTTCGGCACGGTAATAGGGTTTTTTATTATATTGTATTATGGCCTCAATTCCCCATCGGATATTCCATTATCCCATCCGAGTGTCCTTCCTGTTGCCTTATTTTTCACGCTATCAATTGGGTATTTTTCGATTTCAAAAATTCGGAGTGAGGTGTCGATAACGCCGAGCTCAAGTGTACTATTTGCGGGAATGACGACTCTGGGTGCTGTACTACTGGGCTCAATTGGTCGGTACTCAGTTATTCCCGAACTAGTATTATTTGGAATAATATTTTTTGCTCTTTTTCGTGGCAAGGATGCGAAATCTATCCGCGGATTTGAACATACAATTCAAAGATTAACCCGTATAGATGAGTATAGTACACAGGAATTTGCAACGGTAGGTCTCATATCATTCGCGCTATTTTCAGGGAGTTTGGGATTTCTTGGTGTGGAGAATTTGATTCCATCCACGCCAGAGTCTGAGATCGGTTTATATCGCGTATTGGCTCTTTGGGGTACGTTTGCATATTTTAGCTCTCAAACAGTGGCGAGTCTGGCACTATTTTGGTTCTGGTACGGGTTACTTAGAGGATGGCTTGGAGGAGAGAGTCATTTTAAGAGTGTGTGGCCACCCAGACCTCGGTACTACCTTATTTCGGCAATGGGGCTGCTATATGTGAGAGGTGTAGATTTCAGTCTAATTACTTGTAACAATGAAGAACTGGGATACGCCTGTGATCCTCCGTCTTATTTTTTGTTACTTAGACTGCTTCCCACTGGCACTCAGATTCGGTTGCGGGACATACTGATCACTCAGTTGATGGTCTATGGTGTTCTTTTCCTGCTCTTGACTCTACTTCCGATTATACTGAGAAGAAAACAGCAGCGTACTGTGAGCCAGCGGTTCGTGTTCTCTTCGTACATAATATATTCCGTTTTAGGGGTAATCGTGTCGTATGAATATACAAACCTGATTGCGAACCCTGAGTTGGCTTTTCATCAGTTCGGGATTTTATTCGTAGCTGTATACACGTTACTTCCGCTATTTACCAGCAAATATCTCCAGTATAAAACTTGGAAGAAGGCATTGATAATCGCGTTTACACTCGTAGGATATAGTTCTTTGATACTAATATTGGGTCCAGACATTCATTACACTCCCTTAATATATATTATTCTTATAATTAATGGCGTATTCTATGTATCTTGTAGATAACAGCAATTTCATCGCGGGGAGCCTTGCTAGATTCGCGCCCTGTATCTTGCACGGCAGCGCGAACAGATATTGGAACTGGTAGAATGTCCAGCGGTAAGCACGCATCTGTAGTGTGCGTGTGTTTCAAGCTAAAATATATCTGAAAAAGAGCTTCAAAAGAGCCGATTCGCTCTAGTAGTGAGTCGACACCCGTACAGTGGTGGAACTATTTGTTCGATTCTCCGTCTACTCACTAGTCGAATAGGCGAGCGTTTCGTACTGTTGATCGGCGGAGCCAAGGATACTCTTCGGGGTGATACTCGTCGAGACGTACTGTCGTCGACGATGTCCGCTTAGAGAGGAGTCCGACATGTTGGAGTTGACGTGAGAAATTTTGGACGAGATTTTGACGTATTATTTGACGAAATAGGTCAACGTCTTCGTAGATTTGTTCTACGTTTCCCTTCAAGAGTAGTTTTCGTGCTTGGTCACGGGACTCAGTCGAATCAGTACAAAACATCTGAAGAAAGGTGTTCGGATAGTCTCGAATCAAGAGTTCTACGAGTTCGGTAAGCAGTATTGGCTCCTCTGGATCGAACGATCGTATCGTTCGATATAACGCTTCAAAGTCGGGGTGTTTTCGATACTGATCAAGTAGCCACACCGCGAGCAAAGGGGCGATGTCGTACAGAGTACCACTATTCGATGTCTCTTCTTTCAAGCGTATCAACTCCGGTAACATACCGACGCTGTAGTTGTTCAAAATTACGAGTCCGATTCGCCCCCTGTCCGTTAGTGTAACCGTCGATCCAGAATCGATAAGTCCGAGTACTGTGGCACCGTCGATCGCCGCTTTCGATGCATCCCCGTTGAGAAAATACTCTCGTTCAAACTCAGTAGCAAATTCATTATACCCCATCGTTTTTTGATAGCTATCGATGTTCTCCAAGAATATCGCCGGCGCGAGAAAGTGAACCGGGTGGGCGAGATCTAATCCAGTTATTTTCGAGATTGGTTCGACGCCTCGAATCCGAGCTGCGAGACGGTCTCGTATCTCCGAAAGTTGTGATTTGTTAGTTATTGCAGACGGCTCTTTCCAATCCCGAACACCATCAGCGGAGACCGTGATAACGCCTAAGCCATCGTCACGAACGGTTTTACGATATCCTTCAACTGCATCCGCACCAGCCGCGAGATACGAATAGTTTGCTCCTGCTTTGTAGTCGTACGCCTGTCCTTTTCCAGTTCGGAGATCTCTACTTCCTTTTACTTCGATCGCGATGACTGAGCGGTCGGGAGCTAACCCAAGAATATCGGGATATCTCCCGGATATGGATTCTGTATGCGATTTGTATTTTGAGAGAATACTATCATAATCACAGTGCACAAAGAATTCGTATCCTCGAGTCTCTAATTCTTCAGTGACCTTCTGAAATACCTCTTCTTCGGAAAGTCCCATCTGTTACACTATGACTTCATTCTGAACCGATCAATCTTCCTATTATATGATATCTATCTCGACCAACAGTGGCCCATGAGTGCGTAGGACCAGAAAGTAGGACAGGCCGTTAAGAAGGTTCTTCAAGTAATGAAATATCTTCCATGGAGTTTCAACAAGATCACTTCAATTGAAACCCACGAGGATACCAGTAGTTAGTCGTCGGGTTCAACGCCGATTTTGGCTCAATGACGGGCGAATCCGATTCAAGGACGCCAAGGCTCTTGAACTGGCTGGCGGTATTCGAGATGAACTGGCTGTGGACGATCCGCTTCAGG
This sequence comes from Halostagnicola kamekurae, assembly GCF_900116205.1. Lineage (NCBI taxonomy): Archaea > Methanobacteriati > Methanobacteriota > Halobacteria > Halobacteriales > Natrialbaceae > Halostagnicola > Halostagnicola kamekurae. Next base: position 11,266 of record NZ_FOZS01000006.1, read on the forward strand.
TACTCGGGGTCGTTGTAGATCTCGTGACCACGGCCTTGTTCGATGAGTGTGGGCCCCTCGTCGTCCTCGTGATCGGTGTACACGAGGTTTAGGAACGTGCTTGGGTAGTTGTCTATCAAGGTCCCACACAGTTCTTGAATCGAGATGCCACCGTCGCCGTGACGCAGTAATACCTCGAAAAGCGTCCGGAAATCAGGATTGGACGCGAACCGATTGCGAAGGTACGTTGCGATGGGAGGATGTTTCTTCCAGAGTTGCCCACTGCCCTTCAGTACCTTCAGATCAGAGATCGTCTCGACATCGTATCCCCGGAGTACGGTCTCCCCCATCATTCCTTGTTCCGTTAGTTGGTACTCGCCAGACTTGAGGCGGATCATCCCAAGGTACTCCGCGAGTCGGATCATCCGTTTATACGCGCTTCGATACGGGTACGATTCATCCTCACAGAGGTCACCAATCGCCTCCTCTGTCGTTTGATCGTGACTAGCAATCGCGACGACAGGCATCAACTGATTGAGCGGATCTGCGTAGTTCGGGAGTCGCCGTGAGCGCTCATTGGCGGTAACGAGCATGTTCTCGAGTTGATGGCGCGTGTTGTAGAGGAGGTCCTTCATTTCGGCCGACGATGGAAACTCCTGTGAGATCGAACTCGTCCGGGGATTTACGCCAAGCGTGCCGATTCCCTTGCTGACGGCGATGTCTTGGACACGCGTCAGCACGGAATTGTCCGCGGCAAGGTAGGCGTGATCGACGCCCCGCTGGTAACTGAGCGCCTGTCCGAGCCCCTTTCGAAGATTCTCCGTTCCTTTGACTTCGATCGCAAAAACCCGGTTTGCAGGGGTGAACCCGACGACGTCCGGTTTGTACGGCCCGATCGTGATAGAGTGCGATGGATACCGTTCATAGAGTCGAGCGTACCCGTCGATCGATCGGTGAGAGCCTGGGACGTGGATGAAAAACTCGTATCCCTGGTCATCGAGCCACTCTACCAGAGGCGCGAACACGTCGGCTTCTGCGGTAGAGTCCCCCATCTATCTAAAACTAATAGACCCTCTTATCAAGAAAGTTTGTAATTAGCAGGTCCATCCCTCGAGCAGTCAGGTAGAAAGACTCCTCGAGAGAGACCCGAAGCGATGGTTATCCACGAGATTCATCAGTTAGTGGCAGATCCGATAGTTAGTCACTCGTTCATGACTTGCAATCCGACCGACTCGATCGAATTCTTTGAACCCTTATTTGAATTGACGACAGCTAGTCATCTTCCTCCGAGAGTTGAACGTGATAGACCTCGCAATACGTGTCAGCTGGAAGATCGGAATCAATCACGAAGAGACGCTTCTTAGCGTACTCGCCGACGCTGGTCTTCCACTCCAATCAGGAATAGACACCTACGTCACAGATGTATACTTCCAAGCTGAAGACTCCGATCAAGATCGTGATGGAGACGCACTCCGCTTAGAGTTCGACGTTGTGGATGACATCCGGCGAAAAAAGATCCGTGAAGAGTACAATCTTTGGACTGCGGTTGACATGCCCGAGGATCGCTATCGGATAGCCAAAATTCGTACAAGAAGGAAATCGACTTTGGGCTCCAATCGATCAACTAGACTAATACCAAGTTCTTTGCATCCGTTGCGTGACAGCACTTCCGCTGAAACTATCTTGCTAGTGGTAACACTATTCAGAGAGGGGTATTTTCCAGCAAAAAGTGCTTCTTTCTGCATAGAACCGGTGCCCACCCCCGTGGGGTTCTGCCCACAGATATAGGAATGCGCTTTGATGAGGGCTCCCTTAGGGACATACCTAACAGAGAATCTAACTACCTAGGCTTATTTCTATGTCTTAGTAAGCAGTATTAGACTATGGTGAGGGTCAAATCGTTTCGCATTCAGAATTATAGATCAATCATCGATTCAGGTACAGTATCACTGGAGGAGAACGTAACAAAAATTGTCGGACCAAATGAGGCAGGGAAGACAAATATTCTTGATGCATTATCTTCGTTCAACGTCCAGAGAGACTATAAGGAGCGCGAGTTAAGCAACTATGTCCCAGACTCTAACAAAGATTCCCCAACCCCGGTTGTAACAGTCACCTTTGAAGATCTAAGTGTGGAGGAGGCACCGTTTGCTCCTGCTTTTTCGAAGATTTCTCACCCAGACTCTATGTCTACTACAGCTACTCTAATAAAATATTTTAACGGAGATTATGCAATTAAGTATGATGGCTCTGAAATTTCAATAGAACAGCAGATGAGGAGCCAATTCCGGGACATGAATGATAAAATTGGTGACTTATCTGAAGAATTGAGGGAATTGGGGCATCTTTCTCAACATGATTTATATTCGAATATAAGTAAACAGATCCAGGATATACTTCAATCAAATAACCGATTTAGTAGAGCTTCCTTAGATGATTTTGAGTCTATTGATGAATTATCTGAGGAGGCCTTTAGATCTATGGAGCAACATAGCCAGTTTATCGAAGATGATCAGAAAATGGTTGAAATTGAAGAATCTACTATACGACTAAAATCCCTAACTAGTGTTCAAAAGAACCTACTGAGATTAAGGAACAATCCTTTAAAAGAATTATCCCTATTCACCTATTTAACGGATTTTGGATTGTTTCCAGATTCAGTCGGGTTGGATTCAATTCAAGATGAGAGCTATACTGGCCCATACGTAGATTTACTAGAGTATGCTAAACTCACTCCAGATGAATTAGAACATATAGATCCAGGAGAAACTCATCGACGTCGACAAGAAGTTGAGGAAAGGTTGAATAATGATCTGAACAGACATTGGGTCCAAGGGGAAATAGAGGTTCAAATTGAATTAACAAGTTCTCAAGTAGGGTTACAGATATACGACGAGACAGGCGAGCACACTGTTCCTAGTGATCGGAGCACTGGATTTCGTTGGTTTTTGTCTTTCTATCTCAGTATATTAGCAGGCGAGAATTCAAAAGTTGATAAGAATATCCTTCTTTTGGATGACCCAGGAGTACATCTTCACCCGTATGGCCTCAAACGTCTTCGGGAATCATTAGATAGTTTTGGTGAAGAAACACAACTAGTCTACAGCACTCACTCTCCATTTCTCCTCGAATCTAATGAAATAGATAACATCCGACTCCTCAAGCGAGAGAGTTCCAACGGGACACAAGTATATTCATTGTTAGAGGCGCCTGATCCTGTGGACAGGGATGCACTAGCACCGGTTCGAACGAGTTTAGGTGCAACAATGGCTGAATCTTTATTTACTGGTTCAGCAACGGTACTCGTGGAAGGAGTCAGTGATAAGTACTATTTGGAGGGCTTTTCAGACTTCTTTGCCGGGGACAGAAAACTGTCGCTGAAGCCCGGAACAAATATCATTGATGTCAGTGGCTCAAAGGCAGTCTACTTCGCTAAGCTTGTTGATGCTGAAGGATTCGAGTTTGTTATCCTTCTTGATGATGACAATGGTGGTAGTAACCAATATGAGAACCTAATTGACTCTGGTATCAGTTCAGACAAAGTCGTCTTTGTTAGCGATGCTATTGATCGAGAATTGGAAGCTGACGCAATCACCATTGAGGATCTGCTTCCACCTGAGTTGTTATATCGGGAAGTGTCAGATCATACTCCGGCAACTTTTGATCAGTTAGGAGAACCCCCTGAGGCGGATAAGTTCGACATAGTCTCTACGATTGAAGGACGTCTAAATGAACTTAAAGGACGAGGGGAGATTGATAAAAGTCATCTCTCAAAGGATACTATTGCCAATAGTTTCGTTACTAAGCTTGTTGAAGGGGACTATACTGAGGAAAATCTTGACGAGCGCTCAGTAGAAAGATTCGAGAAATTGATTAAGGAGATAAATGAGTCATTGTCAAAATAGCCACATTACTACATTTACGGCTGAACAATCGAATACATACCCAGAAAGTACGCTTAATCGACTTGCACAACAAATCGGGTTGATTCCCCCACGTACCTCTCTAACAGTCTTCTTTGTAAGAGAGAATAGGCCATTCAATTGCCTTTCCTGGTGAAGTCGATTGGAGATAGAGAATCGATATCAGCTTACAACCACTCCGCTTTATTCCGCTCCCGTTGCTGTGTTTCGAGGCTGTAACTCCCACGGTAGTGCTCAAGAAACGTCTCAAGATCGTTCCATCCGCCCCGGCCACAAACCAGTAACGGATCGACATCGGCGGACGCAAGCGCAGTCGCCTAGATCCGTCGGAAATCAGGGGGTCCAAGATGTGACCAGCTGACGTCGTCTGTCTCCTCGTGTATCTCGGCGGCGACCGATCGGATCCACCGCCAGATCGAGCGCGTACTCGCTCATTCGGACCACACCGGGTTTCCGGAGGAAACGAACGCGCCTAACTGGTCGTCGACGGCGTTGGGATCGACCCACGACGGGATTGGTTTCGCCCCGATGGCGAACAGAACCCGACGAATGTGCTTGCAACCGCCGTCTGGGCGTCGGTGTTTTTGATCGTCACAGCTGCATCGAGCGTCTGCCGGGGCGTCGATATCGACGATGTACTCGCGCCCGCTTGCGCTCGTGACTTCGAACATGCCGTCGGCGTCGCGAACGATCCCGGTGTCCTCGATCACAGTCATAGGGGTCGTGAGCGCGCGGCCGTCGCGATCATCAAGGATCTCGAGGCCGGTAGTCTTCGCAACCGCCATTATAGTTCCTGCACCCCAGTTGACTCGCCGCCGCCGAAGTCCGCGGGCTCGGACCGCGTCGGTCCGTCACGGGTCTGCTCGCGTTCGTGTGCGTATACCTCGAGTTCGTCCGCGGCCGCTCGAAACGCAGCCGCAACCTGTTTCGGGTGGACACCAGCGTCGATGGCGTCGTAGCCGTAGTCGGCCACGACGTCCTCGACGTCTGTCCTGCTATCTGGCTCGTAGTTCACGCCGGGCGTCCGACACATCGTCTGGCCACCGTCGGCCACCAAGATCCCGTCGGACTCGGCTTCGGACCCGGTGACCGACTCCGCAACCGCGTGCTCGTGGAGACGCCGTTCGGCCATCTCGAAAGCCGCCTCGGAACTCGAGCGCCAGAAGATCATCACGAAAGAGCGCGGCGAAGATGAGATGTTGGTTGATCTGAACACCGACGGCATCGAGGCGGTCCGGAAGGCTGCGGCCGAACGTGAAAAGACCGAGCAACTCATGGAGGAAATATGAGCGATACAACAGCCCAGACCTACCCGTGCCCGTCTCCAGACGATTGCAAATTCACTGCCGGCGGCACGGCCGAGGTCGCAGAACATGTGAATGACGAACATTCCGGCGAATTTGCTCGGGACGACTGGCCGGACACGCCGGCCGCCTCGAACACCGATCGCGAAAACGAGGATAACGAGGAGGGTGACGATCCCGATGACTGCTGACGACCTCGAGCGATTGAAGGAGTTCGCCAGCGAGCGGTGGGACGACCGGTGGACGATTACGCAAAAGCACTTCGCGGACGGCACGACGAAACAAACGGCGTGGCGGACGTTCGGCCCGGTCGAAACCGATGACGACGGGCAGGTGTTCGACGTCGAACGCATCCAACTCGATGGTGACGAGGTCCTTCATGATCGCGTGCACCAGCGCAACGACGATGTCGTTGAGATCCTCAACTACGAGATCTGCAACCCCGACGATATCTCGGGACTCGACACTCCCGAACACACCCAAAAATAAGGTATTCGCTCTTGCGTAGCACATTGTTGATACGGAGCAGCCCTGCGATTCTGCAGCGAGTACATAAATCGCGAACTTACATCTCAGTGACTCTGCCGGGCAGATATTGACTCGAGCCGACGATGGGAAGCTGTATCAACAATCTCCGCCACAAGAGCGGTTCAACTATTTTACTCTATGCCCATAACTTTCGTCACTCATTATAATTTCTGAGGACATCGTGAACGACGGGATTCTCTCGCTATTGAAGATAGATCACCGTAAACTGGGGCGTGCTGACCTGCGCAGGCAGCCCGGGTTAGCCACTGCTGGATCAACTACCCGTACGGAACGACGTAAAGAAACCCACAGATTACAGCGGAAGTAGTGGGGTTAGACATATATAAATAATCACCCTCAGCGGAAGCAGCGGAACCAAAGGTTAAGGTTCTGTCATCCAATACCTTACCCAATGAGCGACTTCAGTTTCGAGCCTACCGGTCGAATCTTCAAAGAGCGGGCCGCGTTGCTCGAGGAGTGGACGCCTGACACACTTGTCGGTCGCGACCAAGAACTCCAGCAGTATCACGCAGCCCTGCAACCGGTAATCGAAGCCGAAACACCGTCGAACATCTTTCTCTATGGGAAAAGCGGTGTTGGAAAGACCGCTGCAACTCGATTCCTCTTAGATCAACTCGAGGACAGCGCCGCCGATGTCGACCGGGTAGACCTCCACACCGTCGAAATCAACTGTGATGGGTTGAACTCGAGCTACCAAACTGCGGTCGCTCTGGTGAACGAACTCCGAGATCCAGCCAACCAGATATCGAATACCGGCTATCCACAAGCCTCTGTCTATCAATTTCTCTTCAACGAACTTGACAAGCTCGGCGGAACGATCTTGGTCGTACTCGACGAGGTCGACCATATCGAAGACAACAGTCTCCTCTATAAACTCCCGCGGGCTCGGTCAAACGGCGATATCACGACCGCGCGGTTGGGTGTAATCGGGATTTCGAACGACCTCAGTTTCCGGAATCAACTCAGTTCGAAAGTGCGCTCAAGTCTCTGCGAGAAGGAGGTTTCCTTTAGCGCCTACGACGCGACGGAACTAATGAAGGTCCTCCGACAACGTGTGTCAGTTGCATTCAACGATGACGTGCTCGACGACGGCGTGATCGAAATGTGTGCGGCCTATGGCGCGAAAGACTCCGGGGACGCCCGGCAGGCATTAGATCTGTTACTCGAGACGGGCGATATCGCTCGCGAACGGAACGCCGAACAGGTCTCCGAAGAACACGTTCGAGAGGCTCGTGAACGTCTCCAGACTGATCAGGTGATCGAAGGAATTAGCAACTATTCGCTCCACGGCCAGCTCGTGTTGTGGGCGCTGACGCTTCTCGAGGAACAAGATGAGACGCCGGCTCGAACGCGGGACATCCGCGGCCCCTACGAACAACTCTGTGACCGGGAGGGGACGGACCCGGTGTCCGATCGGGCAGTGCGGGAGTATCTAGCCGAACTCGAGACGCTCGGGATCATCAATTCGACGGAGATCAATCGTGGGAAAGGTGGCGGGAAGTTCAAGAAGCACAAGTTGAATCAGTCTACTTCGAGTGTGAAAGCTGGCCTCAAGGAACTGATCGGGACTATCGCGTAACACCCCAACCCCACTGCTTCCGCTGTTAGGAGTGACTGTTCACATTCGATATGAATTAGGAGAGCGGATAGTTCCACCCCACCACTTCCGCTGTTAGAGAGGGTGATTTGACCTGCACGAATTGGAGGGTACCCACCCCACCACTTCCGCTGTTAGCAATAAGACGTTCAACAGCACGGCCGCTATTACACCCGCCTCATTTCTAGATTGCTAGGATAAATATAAGATAATGGAACGAAAACAGTATCCGCATGCCGTTCTTCACTAAAAACAAAGACCCCTTTCAATCGAAAGGGAGTCTGCTGTTGTTCGTTCCTAACAGCGGAACCAGTGGGGTGGGTGGGTACTCCTCTCTGTCGTAAGACCATCGCTAACTCATGAACAGACGTCACTCGCTACTCTCGAGCGACTCCTCGGACCGCCGTTCGATGATCTCACTATCACCACTATCTAACTCTCCTTCCTGTTCTGCAAGCAGACGGGTACCCTCGTCAGGAAAGAGTTCGCAAGGAGCACAAGCCGGCGCTCCCGTGACGGCCACGATTCATACTGGCGTTCTCATCTTGCTCACCGAGGACATCGACATCAGCGTGGTATCGCCGAACGGCTTCGACGATACCCGGAATCCCGAGATCTTGATTCCCGATCGCCCAGATCTCGTCGTCGGCTCATGCGCCCAGTACCGAACCCACACCAACGGTACTGCCTCTCAATTCGGATGTGGATTCACGTTAACCGTCCAATCCCGGTCGAACGCAAGTACGTACATCAATCACGCCACCTCAACAAGGGCTTCTGCAAGCCTTTCGAGTTCGTCTGTTTCATCGATGACAGAGAGCCAGCAGTCAGGGAGTTGTGACGCACCGAACCGCGCACCAGCAACCGCACCTGCAATAGCACCGATCGTATCAGTATCACCATCACGATTAACCGCAGTCACAATCGCTTTCTCAGTACTTCCAGCGAGTAGTCCGTCGTAGAGGGCCGTTTGCAGCGAATGGACAACATATCCGGATGTTTCGAGTGCTCTTGGCGAGCCCCCGTCGGCGAGGGGTTCGATGGCGGTCATGAGTTCGGCCGGTGCATCTTCTGCGACGTAATCGAGCGCCTCCTGCAGCGGCGTGTCGATCTGGACCCGCGACCGGCCGCTGCGGAACAACACCATGATTCGAATCGTGGACAGGATTCGTCAATACTGTGACAGTCAACTTGAACCGTTCGTCGATGCGCTCGAGGAGGAGGGACTCAGCCAAGGCGAGTATCAACTCCATCAGTGGGTCGATATTGAAGCGCTGGAACGACTCATTGAGTCAGCAGACGCTGATCTTGAAGTTCGATTCTCGGTTGCTGAGTTCCAGATCCTTGTTACGCAGTCTGAGGTGCAGGTAGCCTCGAGTCCGTCGTAGGAAGACAAGAGGATTGCTCACAATACGAATGGATCCGAGAAGATATAGATTCGTTCGGTAGAATCGACGGCGGTCGCCTGCTTAGTTTTCAGGCTCCGTTATACGGAGTTCGCCGGTAACTTCGTAGAGGTAGCCGCGGTCGATCAGTCGGGATAGTGCATGGGTTGCATCTCCGGCTTCGAGGTCCACCTGTTCAGAATCACGAAGGACCTCGAGTGCGTGTTCTCGCGAAATTGACTGCCCGCTTTCCACTGCTGTGTTGCGACTGTGGGTAGACAAAATCTTGTACACGTCCGTAATCCACTCTGGAAGCGGTGGGCGTGGATCAGTGAGGTCGGTCATCTCAACGCTGTACTAGCAACTTCACGGTCAACCCACATAAGAAGATTCCCCGATAGAGACTCAAATTGACGTGGGGAGATCCATTTGAGGAGATTCTCTGAACACCTAGAGGCTTGAATTCTGAGTAAGAAACTCTCCTCCACCTGGTTCTCTCGTTTATGGGTGCTCGCTCTTCTGTGGGAGATTGTTGATACAGATCCCGGTCGTCGGCTCGAGTCAAGGTCTGTTCGGGAGAGCCACTGAGATGTAAGTTCGCGATCTATCGTACTCGCCGCAGAATCGAAGGACGGCTCCGCATCACAATGTGCTACACAAGAGCGTTTGACGTAATACCCGCTTTTCATTAGGGGCTGATTCAATAACGAGCACATGACCAACAACCTCGGTGAATTACAGGACCGCTATCTCGCGTTCATCGCAGACCGCGGCTGGGAGGAGTTCCATACGCCGAAAAACCTCACGATGGCAATCTCGGTCGAAGCAAGTGAGTTGGCAGAACTCTACCAATGGCAGGACAACGTTCCGGTAGAGCAAATCCTCGAGGATGATGACCTCCGGGAGCGATCGCGTGAAGAACTGGCCGATGTGATGATCTACTGCCTGAGCATGGCCAACGAACTGGATATCGATGTCGAAGAGGCAATCGCAGACAAGCTTGATCAGAACGAAGCCCGGTTCGACTCTGAGACAGCAGACAAGATCGCTCGCGATCTAAGTCAGTGGCAGCGTTAACTCGCGTCTATCGGCTCCTCCAGATTCCCGTCTTCAAACCCGTGCAGTCGGCGATGTTCACAAAGGAAAATCTGGTGGGGATGGTGATCTGATTTCTCCGGCAGTGACAGCGTCGTCCCATCAAAGTCGGAGAGTTCATCGTATGTTTCTTCACCCAATTCCTCTCGGACGAGAATCTCGTGCTCGTCAGTGATCGAGATCCAGCCGTTGTCAAACGCCCAGTGGTGGAACTTACAGAGTGCGAGTCCGTTTCGGACATCGTCGCTCCCGCCCTCACTCTTCGGATAGATATGAGCAGCTTCGACCTCGGGATTGCCAGCCGGCGAATACCGCTGTGCACCGCAGACACCGCAACTCTCGTCGTAGGCCTCGAGAACAGCCTCACGGAATGCAGACGACCGAACCCGGCGCTGCGTTTCGGTATACGCTGTCTCAGACTCCGTCAACTCCGGGGGTTCACGCTCGGTCTCTATCAGCAGTTCTTCCGTCTCTTCTGTGATTGCTTCGGGTGCCTCACCGAGGTCGTTCCGAGTGTGCTGTCGAAGCGCTTCGGTCAGGCTCCCGTATTTCGATACCAGTCGCTCCTCTCGATCCTCAATCACTCGAGTGAAGCTCTGGGGATAGAACGTACTCCATCCGATATCGTCGTGGAATGCTTCAGAATGGATATCTACCCGTCTCACGTTGGTGAGGTAGATAATATACGGCCACCCCTCGGTGATGTCTTCGACACGACGTCCTTCATCGTATGGCGTCCAGAGCTTCTGTGCGAGTGTGTCGTTTTCTTGTGTCTCCAGGACTGTCGCAGCGTGCGTGTATGATTTCCGTTTCGTATAGAACAGGAGGATGTCGCCGGCCTCCATCTGCTCCCAGGCAGATTGATTCCCACTGACTACACCCCAGACGGCGATCTCGTCGTCGTCAAACTCCGGGATTTCAGGGTAGGCAGATGGATCGACACCATCTAGGACAGTATCCTGGAAATGTCTGTAGGTTCCCTCTTTCTGCTCCCGACTACAGGGTGCGAAAAAGATATTCTCTGGTTCGGGCATACTCGATTCTCCTCACTCGTGTGTTATAATACCGATCCAATACGTCCGTCTCACTGCTAGGAAAATGTCGAAGTAATTATTACTCTCTAACCGCCGAACTAGTTACTACTTCAAACAATGTCCACGGAAATTTTCTTGACGCCTTGTAGCAAGCAGGGTGGGAAGTCTCGAGCATACCAACACCTCCAGAATACCGTTGTTGATGGGGTTGAAATTGAGTCCGAGCATCGGCCATCGGCGACTCAGGAGGACGAAAAGGTGTCTGTATGGGGTGTGACGGAGGGGAACAGTCATCTGTGGGAGCGACTCGAGGAAGGGAATTACCTCCTCTTCTACGTCGGCGACTACAAATATGAGTATGTTACTAAGGTTACGGGCACTGTTGAGGATCCAGACCTCGCCGAGAGACTGTGGCCCGATTACGAACCTGGCGAGACTGGTGGCAACGATCCCGGTGATCCGTGGAACTATATCATCTTTCTCGAGTCGCCAGTGCGTGTCGATATCGACTCTGAAGAGATCCACGCGACGTTTGCCGGTCACAAGGCGAACTATCCGCAGCGGTTCATGCCGCTCAACGATCAGGCTCATCAAGCGATCAGAAGCCGATTCGACTCCCTGGGGAACTACTTTGAAGCGCGGACCCCCTCCCACGTAGAGGCAAGCTTCAGTGGGGCCAAAGAAACGGAACCGTCTCCCGAAGCTGCGTTGGCTAGTACCTCGGAGGCCTCGTCTTCGAGTCCGGGTTCCGGATCGGGGACTGTTGATCGCGAAGAAATGGCCTCGGATCTGCGACCACCAGACCGAACTGAGACGACCGTGAGCCGTATCGTTCGAAACACGACATTGGCGAAGAACCTGAAAGAGCGGTACGACTACAAGTGTCAGGTCTGTGATCAGAGTCGACAGCGGGCGCCAGAAAGCAGGTACGCAGAAGCCCACCACATCAAACCGCTTGGTGGATCGGATCCAGGTCCCGACGCAGAGGAGAACATTGTGATTCTGTGCCCCAACCATCACTCAGACTTCGACTATGGCATGCTCGAGGTCGATCCAGACACGCTGACCATCTCGCACACCTACGACGAGTCCGTTGATGGGGCAACCCTAACCGTTCGCGACGATCACGACCTTTCGGCGGCATTTCTGGATCATCACAACGACACGATTTCGAAGGTCTGAGATTACGACACCTCCTGATCCAAGTAGCGGTTCCATTTCACGAACCGGACAACGGGGGCTCTTGATAGGAAGCAAGTCAACTAACATAGACATATAGAGCCAAATATATGAACGGGCTATTCGTATGCCAGATTACACATGGCTATTTTCATGGCCCGGGGCTACAAGGACCCCTTCCATCGGCACGTGTCTCAAAGTTTAGGGAATTGCTTTTCAGAGCAGCGGCGGGAGGAGCTGCAATCGGCAGTCAGGGCCCATTCCGAGGACGGACAGATGGATTTCGATAGCGACCGTCTATTAAACCTCCTCGAGAAAGAAACGGTCACTGCTTGGGGTGCCAAGGAGAAAGATTTCGATCTGTTCCGGCAAATCAGCCCTGGCGATTCCTTTTTGATGCGAACTGGCAAGCCAGCAATCGTACAGTACGTCCAGCAAATTGATTATACGCTTGGTGGCGAAGCTCCACGCGATCTCCGAGCCGAACTTTCCGAGACTATCTGGGGCAGCGACGATTACGAGTATCTCTGGTTTTCTGAAACGCCGATTACTGAAATCGAACTGCGTCAAGAGGAATTTGAATCGATTATCAGAGAAGCGTATGAGGATTTTAATTTCGATGACTGGTTCCCTTCCCAGAGTACGAACGCAACCAGAATCGATGAGGAAGTCCTCGCGGACCTTGGCGGGGAGCGTACATTTTTAGACCGACTTGAGGAGTATAACGGTGAAGATCTTCAACCGGGCGCATCACATCATTTCCTATTTTATGAGGCGCATGATGCGGCGGGGCTAACAGATGACCACTTCTTCGAGTTTAAGCAAACTGCTGTTGAGCACTGGTCGGAGGTTCAAGATGCTGAGAACGATGGCCGAGCAGCCGTTCTTGATGACGAGGGCTGTATCCTCGGAGTCGGGCGTGTTGGGAATATTGAAGGCGAACTACGAGACGGAAGTCGATACAAGAAGGTCAATCTAATCGATTGGCAACCGGTTTCTGCTGACTCTGTCACGGAACTCCTGAGGGATCTCGGAATATCGTCACCACAACCGCTTATAGATCAATCTCGACCTCATCTGGATCCAATCACTTTACTGCCTGAAGACAAGTTTGAAGCAATTCTCAAACGCGTCTCTGAAGAACAGTCCACGGATCTCCATACGTACTGGGAACTGACAAAGACGAAACGAGAAATAGCAGATGAGTTCCTAGAAGAGCGTACGAGAGAGGAGTTAGAGCACTTGCTTGATCCATCTCACTTCTTCTCCCAACAACGGCGAATGTATCAGAGCGATTTGGATCAGATATTCGATTCAAACAGCGCATCAGAAATCGCTGAGACTATCGAAACGGCAATAGAGAACGACGCGCCAGGCCAAGTCACAGAGGTGAACGGATTTGGTTGGGCAAAAGCCACTGAACTTCTGGCAGCAGTTGAGCCAGACACATATTCAATTCTGAACGAGAGATCAGAGACAGCGATGTCTGTGTTGGGCTATGAAGCGCCAGATTCCAGCACTGCTAGCCCAGAAGAGTACCAGAATTTTGTCGAAGATGTCGAAGAAGCAGTCTCAGGATTCGGACTTAGGGAGACCGCCGAGGATATCTGCACCCACGAGCTGCCCGACTGGGCTACCGACCTCGAGGTCGCTGATTTCGTGTTCAACGCTCACTACAAAGGAGAATACGATTTAGAAGAGGAAACAACTGAATGCCCTGTAACGACGGAGGAGGCGCCATACTATTGGGTGAATCAAAAGAATAACCCCGCTGAGATTGAGGAGGAGTATCTACGTGCTCCCGCAGATGAGAACCCGAACCACGACATCGGCAAGTTAGGGACAGGGGATATCGTTTTCAACCACGTCAGCGGTGACATTATCGGCTATTCTGAGGTTACCGAATCCCCGCAGATAGAGACGGTCGATGGAGAAGAGTACTGCCATGCAGAGGTTTCGCTCACGCGATTCAATGATCCACTCCGCCTTGCCGATGTGTTCAGTTACCTGATTCACGACGACATCCAGACTGAAACATACTATCCGCTTTACGATGAAGGAATCAATCAGGGATATCTCTTCAATCTCTCACAAGCCGCTGGTGAGTATCTCCTCGAGGAAGCTGGAGTGAAATCGTTCGAGACGCATCCCGCACTGGACCACCATCAGAAGAATTCGAACGTCTCAGTCTGGCGGTTTAGTGTAACTGCTAGTGACTGGCTGACAATCCTACGGCGCGGAGCCATGCACCTGTGGGACGCCAACAGGGACGACGGTCGGTTCAGAGAGCAATGGCGTGAGACTTCGCCAGGAGATCTCGTCCTCTTCCACCTCAAAGAGGAGGAAGACAAAGTAGGCGACGGAGTCACCGTCTCTGACTATGGGATATTCGGGGTAGGGATCGTTGACAAGAAAGATACCAAATCCGACCGCTGGTGGTACGACGAGGATGAGGCTCTCAAGTACCCATATCTGATCCGCTTCGATGAGATGTATGTCACCAGTGATGTCGAAGAATTGGATCTTGAAACGCCTGTATTCGCTCTCGAAGATGATGAGATCATCAGTGAGTTTGAGCCGCTAATAGCAGGACTACTGCAATGGAGCGATGTTTCTGAACTTGCTGAAGAGTCGATGGGGCGTGATATCCCGCTCCAGTCCGGCTCCTATGCTAATCTGACTGCAACTCTGAATGGGGTTGAGTCGTTCACTTCATCAGTGATCCAGCGGCTTGCGCCGCATCTATCGGAAGTATCTCCGCCAGAATCGTTTCCAGGGATGCTCCCTCTATCCGAGGACGAACCAGACGATGCCAAGAAATTAGCAAACCAACTGGAGCGAAACGGGCAGCTTGTCCTGTATGGGCCACCAGGAACGGGGAAAACATACACTGCAACCCGATTCGCTCGCTGGTGGATTCACCAGCAGAACAATCGCCCATCCGACCAGCGCTTCCAGACGGTTACATTCCATCCCTCATACTCGTATGAAGACTTCATGGAGGGGTTAACCGCAAATGCGACTGACGAAAACTTGGTCGAATACGAGTATGAAGATGGAACGTTCAAAGAGGTCGTCAAACAAGCACGGAATGGCTATCTCGAGGCCGCTGATCGCGATTCCGCACCCAGATATGTGCTCCTGATCGACGAGATCAATCGCGGAAACCTCTCACAGATCTTTGGCGAGGCAATTACGCAACTCGAGATGGACAAGCGCCTTGATCAAGATGAATCAGTTACCGTTCGATGGGCCCATACTGGCGACCCTATTGACCTCCCACCGAATCTGTATATCATCGGGACGATGAATACCGCGGATCAATCGATCGCGCAAGTGGATGCAGCGCTCCGCCGCCGGTTTGCTTTCGTCGGCTGTCCCCCGGACTACAGCGTTTTCGTTGACGAATACGAGTTCGATAGCGAAACGGCGATCGGATCACTGGCGAACGACGTCATTACGTCTGGTCGAGAAGGAGTTGACGCAGCAGAAGACCACTATCCGCTGCTGGCTCTCTCGATTCGGGCCCTGAAAGCCATCAATGAGAACATCCTCTCGTCCAGGGATCTGAACAAGGGGAAACAAATCGGCCACTCTTACCTCCTCGATATCAAGTCAACGGACGATCTCGTGGCGGCCTGGCAGTTCGATATTCTCCCCTTACTCGAAGAATATTACTTCGGTGATTTCGACCGGCTCCGACGCGAGGTCTTCGAAATCAACGTGGAAACATCCAGTGAAACTGTAATTGACTCCAACCTCTTCGAGTTGAACGAACACAAGATCGCGGATCTGGAAGTAGATGATCTCGAGACAACACTTGGGCAGTTCGTTGACAGTCACGAATTCAACGAACAATGAGCGAACGGGTCGGAAGTCCGGTGGACACGCAGCAGAGTCAGAGCCCTTCCCACTCACAACTAGATAGCTCTGGCAGAAAGATCTCGCTCACCGAGGGAGACCCCAAGTCGTGTGAACTCGAGCGGCAAGATATCGAGTATCTCCGCTCGGAGTGGGACGAGATCAACGTCTCGAGTAACGATACGACTGCCCGCATCACAGTGCAAAACTACGTGGGGATCATCGGCCTGCCGAGCGGCACGACTCTCTCTATCCAGTCAAAAATCGATTGTGAGTTGCTGTACCTGCTGGCCTACACTGGAGAGATCGATGAGGAGCTAATCTACGATACCGAAGACGCAGGCTTTGAAACGGGCTCTGACCTCGAGCGCGTGTTAGCACAACTGTTCGTGAGTGAACTGCAGCGTATCGTCAAACGGGGACTGCAACAAGAGTATCACACGGTTGAGAGCGATGAAAAACACCTCCGAGGCCAACTCCAGGTCCATACTCAGCTACAACGACAGGGACCACAGCCAACACGGTTCGAGTGCCGGTATTCGGAACTCACCTACGATACTCCGCTGAATCAAGTTGTTCTTGCAGCGACTGCCAAAATGTGCAGATGGCTCGAGCCCTCTCCGTTGCAATCGGAGTTGCTGCATTATCGAGAATTGCTACGACAGCAAGTCTCAGAAGTCCCAGTATCGCAGACTCTACTCGACAGTATTGAACTCTCCCATTTGCAGAGCCATTACAAACGAATCCTTCCGTTAGCAGAATTGATCCTCAGTGAAGAAGTTGTTAGAGGGCTTGAGCGGCCTGATAAGCCGTTCCCATCTCTCGTCTTCGACATGCCAACTGTATTCGAATCGGTGCTCGTGACTGCAACGCAAGAAGTACTCGCAGATAGTGGCGTCAAAGTAACTGAAAACGATCTTGGTGAACTCGCCCGAACGACTGACGACTCAGAGAAACGGAAGCTCGAACCAGATCTGGTCTTCCGAGATCAGGATGATCCTGATATAGTGTTGGCAGTCGGCGACGCAAAGTGGAAAACCAGCTCCTCAGTCTCCCGGGACGATCTGTATCAAATAGCTACTTACCAAGCCCACCACGAGACGCCAGGTATTCTACTTTACCCGGATGAAGGCCCTGCTGAACGTACGTACGAGTATACTCAGGGACAGGCGAGCTATGGTCCCTTGCTAATCGGTCGGGCAGACGTTACAAATGGCAGAGAATCAGAGATGGAAAGCGAGGCGAGTAGCTACGAGGAGTACATCGCTACAATTGAAACCAGCTTGGAATCCCTGATGGACAACTTGCTATTTTAAACCTGTTATAGAACGCTTCCAGGACCGTTACACGGACCGCGCTATTACCGTGATTCGGGATGCGTTAGATAACGGTGAAGTGGATCCGGAGGATGCCTGGGAAACTCATGGGTATCATTCTTAGAGACCGGAGAGGTGTAGACTATTCTTGGCGGAGTTGGATCTGAACTTTGTCCGTCGGTTCAGGCCCATCCGAACCGCCTTCTACAAACTCGAAGATTTCCCCGTCCTTGGTTTCGCCAACAGGAATGGTATTCGAGCCTTCGAGAAGGTATGCAACTTGCTCGAATCCGTCTTCAAGGAGTGGGGCCCATTTTGATCCTCGATGATTTCGTTCACCTCCTGTACCAGAATATCCTTCTCGACTCCGCCTTGGTCTCTGTGATAGAAAGCAGTGAACTCGGTGGGTTGTTCGTCGGGGCCCAGGCCTGATTCTTTCTTAGCGATTCGTTCGTTGGTTGCGAAGGTGTACTGGTAGAGTTCTTTCAGGGAGAACTGTTCCAGCATCGTACGTAATACCCAGGAACGCCATATTTAATGCGTTGTTCTCCTGTTCAAGATATCTCCGTGGTCGGGGTGAGGGTGCGTTTATACGGATTCGCTTGTAAGCCGTAGTCACCTAAGATATGAGTCGTGAGATAAAGAGGCAACACTTCGTTCCCCGGTTTTACTTGAACACGTTCTCTGAGAACACTGAGGAGCCGTACTACCTGTATTGCTATGATCTGCTGGAGGATAGGGTGTTTGGCTCTAACACGATGGATATTGCGCAGGGAGAGTATTTTTATGACCTCTCTGACGAGCAGTTTATCGAGAACAAGTTCGCGGATTTTGAAGGGATATTCTCACAGGCTTATGATAAACTGGTGGATAATGCTGACGTCACCACTCTAACGCCTGAGGAGAGGTACGTTATCTCCCTCTTCCTTTCCCACCAGCATATCCGGACTAGGAAGTTCCGGGAGATCGTGAAGCAGGCATCGAAGCACACGCTGGAGACTGTCGACGAGGATGACGTCGAAGATGAAGAGGCACGGATGGCCGTGGAAGCAGGTACGACGGAGGAAGGGGCTAAGCAGTGGCAGGCACAGTTAACTGCGAACGCTCTCGAAGGCTTTGCAGACCTTTTGTATCGGATGAACTGGTTTCTGTTCGTGAATAAGACGGAATACCCACTGTGGACCTCAGATCATCCGATAGCGATCTTCAACCCAATTAACCCGGAACCGGATCCGGAGAGAGGGATTAAGCAATCAGGATCCAAGGTTCACGTCCCACTGAGTACTGATCTTGTCCTGGCGCTGTATGATCCGGGGCAGTATTTCGTGAAGTCGAAGCGTGAAGAGTTGACAGAGAAGGAGCACGTCGATTTCCAGAACAAACTGCAGGTTGAACACTCACACCGCCAAGTCTTTTGTCCCATGGATGATTTCCAGTTCGCTAGAGAGGTTATCGAGGAAAATCCAGAATACGCCGAACTGGATTACTCAGACAGCTTCGTCGGGTAACGCTTTGCCAGTCGGACTTGACTTCTGAGGGAACACCTATTAGCCTCTCGTCTTACTGTTGAACTAAGAATGCGGATTTCTCGCGAATTTACTTCAGACCAGTATTCGAATGAGGCGGACTTAGAGGATGAGGAGTACAGTTTCCAGATTGAGACGATCCTGAAGCTGGATAGTGACGAGAAGAGTTTTGACATCAGCACTCACGAGCGGTATCCCGGTGACGGGACGCCGACTCAGTCTTTCGGTGGAACCTTCGTTTTCTCGGAATGGTCCGATTTGCAGGATGTAGCGGAGTTGCTTCAGCGGTATATTCGTGAGCAGGATAATCAAACACGGTCGATTACGATTCCTTTGGATTCAGGGACTGGCTTCAACAGCCGACTTGGAAGATACATCGAGGATATTGAGGAGGCCACGTTCACTGTGGATGATCACCGGTTGGAGGTTTACGCAAATGGACACCGTGGAGAGATACGGCACTATCGAAGATCTGTAGATCATGTGCAGCAGGATAGGAGAGGAGCGATGGCCTTCCTCGACATGGTCGATGAACTGTTCCAGGATACAGATGAAGAGCCAATCCTTCACTTGGAACACCCAGATCTACGCAGTGATGCTGTCCCTGAGTACGTTGATGGCCACTACCAGAGTTGTGTCCGGACGGCCTTCCGAGTGCTTGAAGAACGGATCCGTGAGGAAGGCGGCTTTTCACAGGACAATACGGGCATGGGGATGGCTCAGGACGCGTTTAGTGGGGACGGTGGACCACTAACGTTTGCGGATGTCGCGGCGGAGAAGAGAGGCTGGATGTATTTGTACGCGGGAGGTTTCGGTGCCCTACGTAATCCGCCGAGTCATAGAGACGAGGAGTCGATTGATCATCAGCGTGCAATGCAAGTCCTGCACTATGTGGATCTACTTCTTAATGTCCTCGAGAGTGAAGTTGCTGATCGTGACGGTCCATAGCTAGATCTCACTATCAGAACTGTTCTCTAAAACAAGAGGTATTGGACCCCTCTTTGAAATTTGATTTCGGGAAAAGTCCCCCTCCGTGTTCGTCTAAGCTACAAGCTGGCTTAATCTACGTCCGTACCCGATTGCGTTTATTGACCCCTCAACGAGTGAGGGGCTCGCTGTACTGGCGGGTTCCCGAAACACGGTGAGAACGATGACAACCAGAGACATCTACGAAACTGGCTTCGACGAAGACGTCCGAACGGAATCGGGTGTGAACCAGTGTCCCGAGTGCGACGGTCGGGTTACCACGAATGCGGTCGAAACGGTCTGCGAAGACTGTCGGCTGGTCATCGACGAACAGCGCATCGATCACGGGCCGGAGTGGCGTGCGTACGACGACGTCGTCGCCCCCACGGAACTGCAGATCAGCCGCAGCGATGGGCTCGGCAACGCTGAGAGCGCTCGGCTCGATATTCAGTGGGGCGAACTGGGGATGTATTCGTTCCATGACGTCGATAGCGACGACGGCAACTGACGCTTCGATCGCCACCTGAACACACTCCCCCGAGATCTATTTCCACCCGCCGCCCGAGGCCGCGACAACGAACGCCGAACCGTCCTGTATCGACGTGACCGAGGTCTCACTCGTGACGCGTACCGTCCACACAATGTGGCGGGCAGCGTACGAGGAACGACACCGTCGATCAGCTGAATAGCGTATCAAACCCGCCGTGAGACGGCATCAGCCCATCGTTCGGTCACCCACGTCGATCAGCTGCTCGCGAACGACTTTCGAGCAGGTGAAAGGGGACGTCGCTGACGAAATCAAGCAATACTACAAGACACCCTGTCCGAACGGCGACCACGAAGCGGACGTAATGTACGACTTCTGGGTAAAGGAATTGGACTGCGTTTCGTGTGGACATACGGTTCCGCTGTTCAAAGACTACCGTGTTGCGGCTGGCCGGTATGAGAACGACGACAAGCACAACGTCCTCTGTCCAGACTGTGGTGAAGTAACGCTTGTGGACGACTGGCAGTCAGAGAGTGTCTGTAATGACTGCAGGCACGGCTTCGTGCCGAAGGAAGAGAATGTCTCGCGTGGTGGGAAGTACAACTGTCCGGACTGCGGACAGAAGTACGCAATTACAGATGCGATTCAGGAGCAGGGTGCTCCTGATTTGCGTCTCTATGCTCTGGAGTATTACTGTGAACATTGCGAAGACCTAGGGGTAGATAAGAGCGCCTACAAGGGTTATAAGTCGGCAGAGAGCTACGATATTGAACTTCACAATGAAGCCACACGAGAGTGGGAAGAAAGTGAAGAACTCCATGAGTATGTTCCCGATGAGAAGATTCCAGAGGGGACCATAACTGCGGCTTCGTCAGTCAGCGGTAACGACGTGTTCCAGCACGGCTACGAGAGCTGGCAAGATATGTTTACAGAACGCCAGTTATTGTCGCTTGCTAAACTCCTGCGCTCGATCGATTCTGTAGACAATCAAAATCTCTCTGAATATCTTCTTTTAGCGGCTTCCGAGTCCCTTCGCTACACGAACAAGATGGTGTCCTATAACACGACTTATAATAAAATTGGAGACTTCTTCAGGAACAATTCCTTCACACCACCAACATACCCAGTTGAAAATAACGTATGGGACGCTAAATCGGGTAGCGGGACGTTTAGTGCGATGTTTGGCATGGTGAAATCGGGGGTCGAATACGCTAATTCCCCAACTGAACGTTACGTGGAAGATGGCGACTCTAAGGAAACAGCAGAGTTTGCACAGTCAACCGGAGAATCTGCTGAAATCTACCAAGGGGACATGCGAAAACTCGATTATGAGGACGAGTTTGATGGAGTCATCACTAACCCCCCTTATTACGACAATATCACTTATTCTGAAGTGGCCGATTACTTCTACGTCTGGCAGAAGGTTCTTCTCGGAGATGAGTATCCCGGGTTTGACCAAGATAAGACGCCGCGAGCAGAGTTTATCGTCACTAATCCATATCTGGAAAAGACAGCAGAGGACTTCGAGTCTGAACTCGAACAGGCATTCTCAGTTGTGAAACGCGCACTCAAGAATGACGGAACACTTACATTCTCCTATCATCATAGTGACTCCGAGTCGTGGGGCGATCTCCTCGGATCACTTTGTAACGTCGGCTTCGAATTGACGTCGACGTATCCCATCACTGCGGATATTAACAAATTCATCGAGGGGGAAGCAGTGACGTTTGACATTGTCGTCGTCGCCCGCCCCATCGACGACACCGAGCCGGCCTCGTGGAGCTCATTCCGCCGCGACATCTACCGGACAGCCCGTCGCACCCGGAAACAACTCGAAGAGAACCGTGAACTCTCCCGCGGTGACATCGGTGTCATGGAGATGGGTGCTTGTTTCCGGGAATACTCGAAACACCACGGGAAGGTCCAGCGCGACGGCGAGATCATGTCCGCGAAGGAGGTCGTCCAAGAGATCTACGGCATCATCCAGGAGGCCAGCGACATTGGCGTCGAGGACGTCTTCATCGACCTGCTCGACACGTCGAACGTCTCCTACGACGACGTGAACAAGCTCTGCCGCGGGACCAACGCCGCCCCGGGGTACCTCAAGGAGATGAGCCTCTACAACCAGGACGACGGCTTCGAACTCGGCACCTGGGATAACGAGAAGCGTCAGGCGTACATCCAGAAGCGCGTCAACGGCGACGGTGACACCTGTCGAACCTCGACAAACTCCAGTTCCTCCGCTACCGCTACGAGAAGGGCCAGTCGGTCCAGAATTACGTCGACAAGTGGGGCGTCGACGACGATCTACGTGAGCTCGCCGGCCGCCTCGCCGACGTGACCGGTGACGACACGTACACGCGCGTGCTCGGGGACCGCGACATCACGAGCTACTAACGCGTTCTCACTTCTTCGGTTTCGCCGGATACAGCAGGCATTGCCTCGTCACCACCACAAAAACTTAGATAATCCGTACATTTCACGGGGTATGGGCTACAACACGGGGATGGTGAAATACTTCGTTGGGGTGGTTCTCTTGAATACGTTCCCGATGTACGTCTTCGGGAGTGGAATCTTGACTGGCTGGGAGTTTCTCAATGCATTCGCCATGAAGCAGTCGGTAGACGCGGCTCTGTCGGTCGCAATCGATTACTATATCGCGAAGCTCACACCGTTCCCGTTGAACGAGTTCCTCACTGCATCGGGATTTGAGGAAGTTGTGATCAGTGTCGGGTTCGCCGTGTTGATCGGAGCCGCCGTTGCGAGCGTGAAATGGCGAGCGGCTGTATAGACGGCTGAATATGTTAACATGCAGAATATTTATTATCATCTTGTGCATTGGTCTGTCTGGAGAATGGGAATTCCGTCACAGGTGAAGAATGGTGGGTGGGGTGCAGTTTCTCTCTACCTCCATTCTCTGTTTGTACTCCTTTACTGGGACGTCCCACTGATCACCTCAGACCGTGTAGCTCTGGTCGCAGCTGGCGTGCCCGCACTTGTCGTCATGTTCGCGGTCGTCGTTTTGAACCACAGGCTGAACGGTTACTGGGCCGGAGGCAACCTGAAGCAGTCCACGGAAACCATCGCCCAGATAACCGGAGAACGTGACTTCTGGCATTCTGCCTCGAAAGAAACACAGGACGCGATCGACGACTATGATGAGAAGGCGTATAGCCACCACGTCTCCATTCTCGCAGGTATCATTAACGCGGCCGCTGCACCGATCACTGGACACTTCGCGATCGGATGGCGGGGAATTGTGGTCGGACTCCTTCTTTCGATCATCTTCCTCAGAGGGCTGAGTGTTCGGTCTCATCGTGAGTTGAACCGGCTGGCGAAGGAGCTCTCAATCCCATACGAAGAAAACTATGAAAATCAGTAGACTCAAAATCGAGAACTTCGCGATCGAGGAAAGTCCGGTTATCAACGAGAGAGCCGTTAGTGGTCGAGATTTGTTGTTGTACGGTGGAAATAGGTCTGGAAAAACACTTACTTTCAACGCACTACTCTACGCGTTGTATGGTCGTTCGGGAACGTTCGGGGTCACACCGGGCCAGCGTAGTGAGGTGACCGCCTACTTTGATAACTCAGACGCGGTACTGCGCGAACGACGCCATCGGTATGAGCACGAGGACGGGGCGCTTGATGCAACCCAAGGGGTCAAACAATTCATCGGGCCCGAAGACACCGTCCGTTTGCAATTCATACCCTCGAACCCAGCAGACCAACCGATCAGCAGACTGGATGGAGATGAGTTGCTGAATAGAATACGAAGCGTACTGAGCAGTGAACACCAGTCTGAAATCGAACGACACCGAAGAGCCAAAGCCGAAATAGAGCATCTGAAAGAGATCCGTCGCCGAGGGGAAGACCGACCGGGCGTCAATCAACTTGAGAGGGAGTTGGACTCTCTTCCAATCTCGCAAACCGAGAACAGGATTGAGGACATCGAAGAGCTACAGAGACTCATCAATTCCGGCGAGATCGAGAGTATCAGCGCTCGGCTTCAGAAGAAGGACGATGTTACTGAGCGTCTCGATGAGTTATACGATAAACGGCGCGCACTGGAGGATACTCTCAAACAAAAGCGCAGAGAGCTCGGTGATGCCTCTCGATATACGCAGGAGGTGAACGACCTGATCATCGACGCGATCGAGGAGTTCACCTGCCCTGTCTGTGGTCGCTTGGTCGAGGAGCGAGTAGCACGCAATCGATTACCGAGTAACTGCCCGCAGTGCGGTCGACCACGGGATCTCTCAGAGCTTCGTGAACGGCTTCGTGAGAAGGTTGATGAAGCAGATACGCAGGTGGACGAGCTGAAAGATGAGATCAGTGAGCTAGAAGAAGAGCTGGCGTCGGTGAAGGCGGAAATCACGGAATTGCAGGAATCTGAACCAGAGCTAGAAGGACTGAATCAATTCATCAGAACTGCGCTCAAACAGGCTGATCACGACTTAGACCAACTCCAAGAGAGAACGACTCGTAAGCTGGAGAATCACCGAAATGAGCTGGAACAGGCCAAATCCAAGAAAGAAGAATTCGAAGCAAAGTTGGCTCGGCGACGAGACCTACTATCCGCACTAGACGAGTCCGCCGAACTGGCAGACGAAGAAGCAGAGCGGCTTGAGCAGGAGGCGTTTGACGAGATCAGGGAAGAATTCACTGACCGTCTGTCAGCGGTTTACAAGAGCATTGCTCCTGATTTGGGGACGGACGTTGGTATCACGCCAGAAGGAGAACTGGAATTCCCGGGTACTGGTTCAGAGGGGGCCCGGTCGTACGACCGGCTGAGTAGCGGTGAACGCCGACTGGCAAACCTGGCTTTTGGTCTCACTTTGGCGAAGTTCGCTCAAGAGAGCGAGGATGCCCATGACTGGGAGGTACTGGTCCTCGACGAGCCATTGACGAACTTGGAATCAGACATCCAAGACGCCGCAGCACGCTATCTACGAGAAGCAGACGTTCAGGTGATTATGACATCACCGCTTGATCGTATCCAGTCAAACTTTAGAGATGATGAGTCTGAAATCGTATCCCTAGAACGGATTCGAACCGAAGACTCGACCCTGGAGGAATATCTATGAGTGACGACGACCACCATCTGGAACTTCTACTGCTGCACGAAGCTGGTGGTGAGATTGAGGGCAGAGGGAAATATCACAAACTACTGGACCGGTATCGGCGTGAGGCTGAAGAAACCGACGTCGAACACGTCGTCAAGGAACGTGGACCGTTCGATGAGGGCCTGTCGAAAACGGTACAGCGCTATCTCGATATGGGGATGCTCGAATCTGACGAAGAGGGTCAGTCGCGTGACGTCAGGGAGACCGAGAAGGGAGAGCGATATATGAGCGGCTTTGAACGAACGAAGCTATACCTGGATGATTCATTCGTAACCACCCGAAATCGAGTTCGTCAGGTAGTCTCTGAGTTTGGTGACAAGAGTATGAACCAAATGGTCCAAGAGGAGGATGTTCAACGGGACAAACAGCGCCCACTTGGTACACGACTGTCCTCAGAGTCCGAATCGAAAGACGAGGACTGACAGTACAATTACTTAACGCGGGAGGGTTACTTCCAAGTAAGAATGGCAGGCTCAGGTCAGATTCCTGGGCAATACAATATCGTCATCGAAGGGAAGTACGATACATTCGATCACCAGATTCCGGTTGAACAATTCATCGAGTGTCTCGAGGACAACGTGCCCGACAAAGTCAGTGTTGTCAGACTCGGCGATGTGTTCGCGGACGGCGATCAGGCAATTGAGCTTGCACGTGCGATGGACCGTCGTGCGAACGACCTTGAGTACCAGAGTCCGACTGTACAGTTCGTCGTAGAAGGTTCGTTCCACCGACGCGGAAAAACCTACGACCTTCGGTACAACGACGAACTCTACCCGCTACAGGGGTCTTCGGCCCACAGCTCGACCAAAAAAGAGGGGGACTGGCTCGTTGCGCCTTTCTAAACCGAGTAATTTCCTGATGTCGCTTATTGGAAGAGTGTGTCTGGCAATTCCTATGCAGCATGGAGTATACGCCCTTATACATCGAAGAAGATAGCTATTTTCAGGTGGTGGCATTAACCCAAGTCGTACATGGGAAAGGGGTATCCCAGTGATTGGTCCGAAGCGCATGATCGCTCCCTGCGAGGCTGACTCGTTACCGTGGTTGGTTCCCTGGTAGTCGCGCTCGAAGAGCCGGAGGAGTTCGCTCTCGTCCAGGCCGGTGTGGCCGCTGACGTGGGTGTTGAGCCAGTCTTTGAACAACTGCCGGCGCTTGTCCTCCTCGTACTCGTCGAGCTCGACCGTCTCGCCCTCGTCAGTCCCGAAAATCGTCTGGTAAGGGTTCTCGATGGCAGTGTAGAGCGGGCCGAAAATCTTGGAAATATCTGCCTGCGTAATTTCGTCCAGAATTACTCCGTACTCAACGTCTAACTGGCGAGCACGTTAGACGGCCTCGGACACACAGCCGAGCTTCGTACGGTAGCTCAGCGAGTCACCAGAATAGTCAGGACTGATGCCGCCGATGATGTCAGAAGGCGTCCAAGACGGGGTAGCGGTGTTAAGCGTATAGCCAACACACGTCTCACGCGCGAGTTGCTTTGCAAAGGTCGTCTTCCCGGTTCCAGTTGGGCCATACAGAACGACTGGCTTCCCGGCTTCGAGCGCAACTTGGGCGTTCCGTTTGACGTCGCGAGGAACGAGAACGTCTTCCGGTGTCTCGTCACCGCGAAGGCTAACTAGGCGCTTGAGTTCGTCCGATGCAACGGTCGATTCGAGGACGGCACGACGAACTTTCCCCAGCCCACGTTCGCCATCGTGGGTGATGTCCAATCCTTCGTCCTCGATCAAGAATTCGATGACTGCTTCCTCGTTAGCGTTCTCGATCGCTTCAACGGTTTCGTCCTCGACGCGTCGCAGAATGTCTATATCTTCTTTCGCCTGCTCTAGGGTATAATCGTCGTCGGAGGAGTCACTCATTATGCCCCTCAAGTAGTTGCGACATTAAAAGTCTATTTGAGACGATTGTTCTGGCTAGCAAGGAAGAAACCTCTCGAAACACATGTTGCTATCGCAAGTCCTGACCGAGATTCGACTGTAATTCAATTGTCCACCGTAGATAATCGAACTCAAATTCTAGCCAGAGGTCGCGTCTAATTTATCTGGAATCCCTTCGGTTCCGCTGTTAATCCCAAGCCTGAGCTACCTATATGGGCTATAGCTCTAATTGGAGCTGATAGTTCCGTCGCTCATATGCCGCCTCTTATGCCCTCGCTTGAATAGTGCGCTACTAATACTAGAAAAAGGGATGACAGAAGTCCGTAATCTAACTCCTTTTGTTGACGAGCCGACTTCATGCGCTCTTCATCGAGCAAAGATTTGATAGTAGAGATACTATATCATTATAGAATAGATGGGGTATTCACAGGAAGAGTGCTACGAGGCTCTCCGGAAAGCAGCCGAGCAATTAGGAAAGTCCCCATCAAAAAGCGAATATGACGAGTTGGAACTGAGGCCCTGCGCAAATGAGATCCATCATGTATGCGGATCTTGGAATTCGGCCAAAGAAGAGGTTGGACTTGAAGTTCACCAGCGAGCATCGACCTATAGTGACCAAGACTGTATTGATGCTCTTCAAGAAGCTGCTGAGAAACTTGGAAAATCTCCGTCACGCGCCGATTACGATAGTCTCGATATTCTACCGGGTTCGACTACAATTGGACGTCGGTTTGGAGGGTGGGCCGCAGCGAAGAAGATGGCAGAACTTGAAGTTCTTTCTCCAGGAACAGAGCGAGAGTACACGAAACAAGAGTGTCTTGAAGCTCTTCTAGAGGCTGCTGAGCAACTTGGTAATTCTCCGTATATACATGAGTACGACAACTTAGATATTCATCCAAACTCGGGTACGATAATGAAATATTTTGGCGGATGGAACGAAG
This sequence comes from Halostagnicola kamekurae, assembly GCF_900116205.1. Taxonomy (NCBI): domain Archaea; kingdom Methanobacteriati; phylum Methanobacteriota; class Halobacteria; order Halobacteriales; family Natrialbaceae; genus Halostagnicola; species Halostagnicola kamekurae. Next base: position 39,405 of record NZ_FOZS01000006.1, read on the forward strand.
CAAAGAGAGAAGCAGGGCTTGAGACCTATAATTACACCAAACAATATTGTTTAGACTCCTTACAGAAAGCTGCCGATGAACTCGGTCATTCTCCTACTCAGCAAGAGTACCGGGATTTAGATTTGGAACCGTCTATAACTGTTTTTCAGCAGAAGTTCGGGGGGTGGGTCAATGCTAAGGCTGAGATTGGATTGAATTCTCGCGGTAGCGTTACCTGTTCTAAACAAGATTGTCTTGAGGCGTTAAAAGAGGCCCACGAAAGACTTGGACATTCACCGACCACTCGGGAGTATGAGGACCTGGATATACGCCCAACTGTTCACGAAATCAAAACTGTCTTTGGTTCTTGGAATGACGCAAAGCAGAGTTTAGGATACGAAACTATCCCTTCTTCTCATGAGATTACTTACTCAAGAGAGGATTGTATTGATGGCCTCAAACAGGCAGCTGAGCAACTAGGTGTGTCTCCGACTATGCGTGAATACGCTTCTCTTGGTATCAAACCTAGTGGTAGGGTGATCAAGAGACGATTTGAAACTTGGAACGAGGCTAAGGAGGTTGCTGGCTTAGAAAAGTACGATGATGGCACCCGTTCGGACGGTCATTATTACGGCCCAGAGTGGGGAATGCGGAGGGAGCAAGTGCTACAGAGAGACGGGAATCAATGCCAGAGATGTGGTATTGGAGTTGAGGAACATATTGATAAGTACCGCCGCAGCCTACATGTTCATCATATCGTCCCATTTGGGGAGTTCAGTTCACATAAAACAGCAAATCATATAACCAACCTTATTTCGATCTGTCAAAAATGCCATAAGTCAGTGGAATCAAAATCGGTGGAGAAACAATGCAATATTTTAGGCATATCTATCCCTGAAGTTTCCTCCGGAAATATCGAAGGCCAACAAAAACTAGATCAGTATACTTGATGTGGATGACCACAGGGATCACGTTCGCTCGGTCACTCTGAAAACTCCAGTAGTGAGGTGGGCTAATATAGCCCGTTGCGGATCTTCTTTTCAGCGACTCCGTAACCGTCCGCGGGTACTAGATCCCACTTTGATGGGGTGTACCCAAGGAGCTGGCGAATCTCGGATTGTGGAACCTCGGTCTGAAGCAGGCGCGTTGTGAACGTCGACCGAAGCGTTTGAGGGGTGACGTTCTCGGAGAGACTGTCTTCACTGACTGATTTGACTCGTTTCGTCACCGTTGAGGGGGAGATCGCAACCTCCCTTCGTGTTGTGAAGAAGTCCTCGAACCGTTCGACCCCGTCTTCGGACAGCGGAATCGATCTCACTCGAGACCTTATGCCCTTAACTGCATCCTTCGGGACTTGGAGCATTTGCTTTTCGCTATCGAGCCATTCACAGCTCAAGCGACTGAACTCACTACTGCGCAGTCCAGTGTAGCCGAGAGCGTACACGGTGAATCCGTGTCGATGTGACCTCTCTTCTGCGGCCTTGAGCAGTTTGTTGTACTTCGGTGGCGACAGCGGTGTGGGGTCCTTACTCATCCTCACTGAGCACTAGGTCGTACAAGTTCGCTTCTTTTGGGTCTCGAGCATACTGCTTGAGGAACTTGACGCCGTCTTCCACTGCGACTTGCCCTTCTAGGAAGATGGGAACCTCAAATGGGCTTCCCATTCCCCAGGACTCGAGGTACACGACTGCCTGCGTCTGGTCCCCTGCAAACTGAAGGCGCTTTTGGTCATCCACTGAACCCACGTCTGAGAGATCAGCGTGAACCTTGATGATGAGTGCACCCTCTTCGAGCAGAGACTCTTTCGCCACTGCGATGCTGTGAACACCTTCCGTCTCGCTGAGGCTGCGGACGTAGTTTTCCAGTTCGATACTACCGTCGTTTTGTGATTTCGATTTTGACATAGATCGCTCTATACGGGTTCTGCGATCTTCGTCTCAAATGGCGCATTTCGCCGTAGATTGGGGAACTCTACTACCCGACTTCGCTGCGAGTGAGCTTTAGAGGGTTTAGTAAAACGCTTTTTGGTGGCTAAAACAGACAAATAACTGCTCCTCTTGACTTCACTTAAAGGATTTATATAGATTTTCGATCGGCAGAATGCCACGTCATAAATTAGCCCCCATAGAGGTGGATGAATACCTCGTAAACCCTCACCACCAAGTGGAAAATAGGGCAAAGAGACAGCGAGATTAATGATTAGCCAAGAATAAGACTAAGAACCACCTCTGTGAAGCTGAAATTACAGGTGCTAGAAAGTACGAAAATAACTTGCTGCCTCTCCTGAGATTCTCCTATTTGATGACTCCGACGCACTACTTCCCCCTTCGACTCTAACTTGAGTGAGGGACTCTCGCTCGTCCCATCTCATATTCCCCTTTCGTGTATGAGGAGACCTTCACGCGCTCATCATCTAGTTAGAGTCGACAGCGACCGAGTGCACGTCGTTGCTGATTGAGTGCAATGAAGTGATCAGTGACGAGATCGGCCTCAATGTCGTGCCGTTTGCGGCGCTGGGAGCGACTACTGTTAACACCAACTCCGCCGATCATATTCTGAGGCAGTCAGTGTACGGTCCGAACCGTTACGACAGAATTTCTGGTGACGGTTGTCCCAAAAACGGAGGGTCGACTGACTAGCCATGGGCTGCGCCCGCCGACACATGGGATGACGAGTGAAAAACGAACGTACTACGCTGATTGAACCCTATGGCAATTCGAACCCAGGCGTAGAGAACCCAAAATCCTTATTTATAATCTGGAACAGGATTAGATCGTGTCACTGGACTCGTGTATTGAGATTTCACCAGCCAAAACGCAACACATTCCGAGGCATATTGCTGATACTCAAAGCATCTTGCTTGGAGGTCCCTGCACCGGAAAAACAAATATCTGCAAATCTGTTGAGGATGTGAAATACATAAATACGGTAGAGGGCCTGAAACACCTCAATACAGACCGTCCAGTCATCGTTGATAATGCGTATCAAATCTTGGGTGATCCTGAGATAGATGCAGCAGAGCGGATTGCTACTCTTAAAAATCATGAGGCTGGCATCTGCTATGTATTCCGGCCATATGAGTTGGAATGGATCGTCGGTCAGTCACACGAGATCAACTTCGATCTCGAGTCAATACAACTGCTCTCACTCGTTTATACTCGAAGCGAGGCTATCGCTAAGCTGCAACTGGTAGATGACTCTCTGCCGGAGAGTAAAGTCATGAGCTTTATTGATGATCTTGAATACGAGTTCTCCTTCGCTAATGCACCCATCGATGACTACCACTCGTATCTGCCATATTGTCCAGTTAAAGCAAGCAATACGGCTGTTGAGAATGTTATCACTGGTGAGTCTGTCACGGCGAAAATCAGCAATTTTGCTGAACAGTCTGATCTCAGCGCGTTCGCAAGATCCGCTAGCGCTCAACTCCCTGCTTCAGTGACAGCAACACTAAGTGGCGTTGTTGGTGGTGGTGCCTTGGCGAGCGGTATGAGCACCGTAGCACTGTTTGCCGTCATTCCGATCCTCCTCAGTCGTACGCTCAATGATGCAAACGAATTTGAACGAAATCTTGGTCGAGTGCTTGGACATGAACTATTCCCGCATCATCAAGAGCACCTAGAACGCAAAACCGATCTCCCCCCTCGAACCTTCGAGTCGCTTGGAGAATTAGCAGATCCGGTGACTGCCCATCGTTTGGATGCAATTGTCGAAAACCAAAATGAGCTCCGATCAGCCATCAAAAAAGCCGATATTAGTCCTGAGGACGACATCAACTCACTTGTAGAATTAGTGGATCAGCTTGCTACAGAGACTATTCCCCTCACCGAGCTGGTTTCAGAGGAATTTAATAGCGCAGTCCTCCCACCTGGGGAACTAACTCGACGACAGAAGGAACATATCACAGAGGAACTCAAATCGACAGCGGGGATTTCCGGGACAGAAGCCAAAGAACGTGTTGACGAGCTATTTTCAAGGCCTCTACGGGAGGAGAAGTTGACTAGAGATTTTGCCAACAAAGCCCCCGACCAAGGAGCGTTGCTAGTCTATGGGGAGATAGGCGGGGGTACAACAACGTTTGCTCAGGGATTACTAGAGCAGTACGCGCGTGATGGATACGACGTTGGCGTAATTAACAGCACAACCCCAGAGATTCTCCGATCAAAACTGCGTTCGATGCAGTCAGAATCCGAACGTCTTGCTTTGGTCTACAGTGTTGGTCGCGAGAGATCAATCTCGCCTCACGATTTCCAAATTTTGTTTGGAGAGAAAGTGTTTGAGTTCTATGATGCAATCATCATTGAATGCAGCCAAGAACAGGTAGATAGCATCAGGGCTGCTTGGGAAAAAACGCGTGACATCAGAAATGATTCGGCAAAATCACGACTTGAACCCAAAGCGGAAATTCAGCTTTCAAATATCGATGATAACACATTAGAACGAATCCCGCGGACTCTTAGTTCACTCGACGATGATTCTATAGAACGAATTGCTGTTACAGCAGATGGTAACCCCACAATCGCTGTTGAAGCGACATTGGAGACTCTTGAGAAGGGGATAGAATCGATTAGTGGAGTCCGAGGGCGAGAGTTCATCCGTTCTCGATTGGATGGCGCGCTTCAAGAACTTCGGGAGAATCAGGGAGAGGAGCCAGTTGATATTCTTGTTATGCTTGCTGCTATTCGGGGTGTAGACGATGAAAAAGAATTAGCTAATCTTCTGGATATTAGTGAAAATCGAGTTAAGATGTATCTTGAAAGTTCTATCTCTGCTTACATACACAAGCGAGCGGATGGAACATTGGTCGTTTCCCCTCGAATCTATGCTCTAACTATCTTTGAACTGGAATGGTTCACCAGGCTGAGCGGCGGATGGGTCCTCTCAGACCGAGGAAAGAGATTTACAGAGCGAATCTATGATTCAAGTGACCAAAATGCAGTAGGTTTAACCACCAACCTATCAGAGTTGCAGGCAACTGAACTAAATACAAGCAATACACCAAATACTGAATCAATTTTATCCTGTATTGAGGACTTATTCGAGCAATCCGGGATCGCAAGATTCCCTCAGATCCTGACCACTGTCGGTATATATCAAGTCCCAATTCAGCTGGCTGTTCTCACTGAGAACAATCAAGCTCATAAATCACTTCATGCGGCGTTCAAGGCTTTAGATGATGAATCTCCAGAATTAGCCGATCAGTATCTTCCCTTGTTTATTACTGGCTTAGCAGGCGTCACTATCGCAGCATACCATCATAATGACCGTAGTGCTGAGGCGTTCCTCTCACTCGGTACAAATCTGTTTCGTGAAATCGTCGATACAGAACATGCTCGCCCAGATTTGGCGAACTTACTGATCATCCGATACTATTGCGGGGTACTCTCGCTGTTAGTTCGTACTTTCGACCCCACTGATGTTAAACCATTTGTGAAGATGGTAAGACAAAGAGCAGCGAGTATTCAAAACAGTAGCGACGTTAACGATGTATTCCTGATCGAATTCTATTCACAGGTTCTAGCCCCCCATGTTGAGGTAGATGAAGGCCCGGACAACTACAACGAGTGGCTTGACTTCATTATCAAGGACATCACCGATGCTAACGAGCAGCCCGAGGGGCTCACAGGGTTAGACATGCCTTCCGAGGAGTTGATCGTCGGTGAGTCTCGTCAATTCCAGACAAGTCCAGACCGTGTCGTAGTTCAGGTTTTCGCACGTGCCATCATCACTAATCCACCACGGGATCCAACCGATCGACTTCAATGGATTGAGGATACGGAAGCCCGGCTTAAACGGTTTAGATCGCGATTGAATGACCGAGGCGATAGCCCAACTGGATCTGCTGACGAAGACGAGAGCATAATGTCGCTACCTCTCTGGGCGGCCATACTTGGACAGCTTGCCGACTTTCATTCTCCTAATTGGGCTCATGAGTGGATTGCCATGGCAGAACAGCAACTAGCTGAGGAGTTTGACAAAGTAGGAAGCTCGGCACACTCACAGGAGATACCAGCCCCTCTATCAGAAAAGGCAACTCATGATGGCTGGGCGCGGTTCGTTGGGGACACTATTTTTGAGAAACGACGTCTGACCAAGCCGGGGGCATGGACTAAGCGGCTCGTGGAATTAGTGAAAGACCAAGCCAAAAGCGAATATTGTGCAGAGCTGATAGAACTGCGGAGCTATGCTTGGATTCTCTGTCGTGCGGTTCAGAGTCTTATTGCCACTGACGATGAGGAGTTTATTGAGACGTGGGTGCAGTGGTATTTCGACCATGCTGCCAAACCTGCAAATTCAGATGTATTGGAAGTGCGGCCTAACGTAGCACTCACCGAACCGTTTGTGGTTGCTCCGGAATGCTTCCAGGTTGATCTACAGACCAACTTTGTCCGTTACATCCTTGAGCAGTTGGAGATAGAGACTGATTCTCCCCAATACGCTGTGGTTGGTGGCTGTGCTCATATTCTCATATCAGGTCGGGCGCCAGACTCTGAGTTGTTCGAATGGGTGTACGAGATAGTTTGTTCCTTCGTCCTACAGCAGGATATTGACGACTTTTCCTACAGTATTGCATATTTATATTCACGTATACTAATATACATACTTGACTTCCAAAGCGAGAGACACACACGAAAGGTTTCGGAGAATGTTATCTCTAAGTTATCTGAGCGGGAAGGTTCGGAGGCTGTATTTGATACTATCATACTCACAATGGAATACCTGTCACAAGCACCGTTTGATGAGTTTGGAGATTATGCGAAGATAACTGTCTCTACAGCGATAGACCACTTAACTGAGGCAGAACAGGAAGAACTCCGAGACAATCTGGTAGGTTTGTTAAAAGCAGACTCCGATTCTGAGCATGTTGACGAGTGGATAGAGGGCTTGAAGAGATGGACACAACGCTAACCCCGTATCGCTTTCTCCCGTGTTAGAAAATTAACGAAAACTGATTGAATAGGATTAACGGAATGTCGACAGAACTGCTTAACGATCCTAGAATTCTGGCAGAATACCCAAGTATTCCTTCAGCTCACTACACCAACAAAGCAGGATTGTCTATAGGTCGAAAGAGTCAAATATTTAAGGAAATAGTGTGCTGTAATGCTTTGAGCAACCCGTTGGAATGCTGATCTGGCAGCACTGTTTCTCCTATCCGAGGTTTAATATCCCTCAATGATAAGTCCCTGGTATTATGCCATCCCCTTTTGATTTTGGTGACGTAGAAATTCGTCAGTTCAACGCGGAGCAGACTGCTAAGTTCTTTCGCAGCTTACTCCGAGCGGAAGCCTCAGCCAAAAATATCGGGATTCAAAGTACGCATGTTCCTGTCAGAGTCAACATACCGGACGGAGGACTTGATGCAAAGGCACAAAATAGCTCAGACTCGAGTACCCCCCTTATTCCTGCTGGCGAAGTAGGGTACCAATTAAAGCGAAGCGATCTCACACCCAAAGCCTGCAAGCAAGAGGTGCAAAATAACGATGAGACGGCTTTGAAGCCGATGATTGAGCGACTCCTTGGTGATGGTGGTGCATATTATTTGGTGATTTTCGAGGATCTAACAGATCAGAAAATACTGAATCGGAGGGAAGCGTTAGAAACAGTATTCGCGAATTATGGTTATGAATCAGTAAACATCGAAATATTCGATGCTAGTAGGTTGATCTCTCTTGCACAACAATATCCCGGCCTCGCATTTCGGTTTGATGAGACACTTGACGTGGGAGTTGACTTTGAGACGTGTCGAAACAGAAGGTCAATATCGTCAACACATAATTATATAGTTAATGATGACCGTCGAAAATTCGCCAAGGAAGTTCGGAGTGAAGTGAGGGGAGACAACTGCTCTATAATACGTATCACAGGGCTTTCTGGAGTCGGAAAATCACGGTTCATTTTTGAAACATTAGATAAGGAACCGTTCAGTAGTCTAGTTATCCACGCAGCTGCCTCCAATTTAGAGGATAGTCGCTTAGTGCGTCATCTCGAGACAGATTCCACTACTAAAGCGATTCTTGTCGTAGATAATTGTTCAGCGGAATACCACCGTGCACTTGTTGATCGATTTGAAACACTGGGTAACCGGATCAACGTCATCACCGTCTCAGACGATCTTAATCAAGTCACAGCTGACTTCCAGGCAGAATTGAGTCCCCTCGCTGATAGCAGTATAGAAGCCTTGGTAGAGAGTGAACGTCCAGACCTAAACCGAACTGCCACTGCCAAGATTAAGGAGTTTTCCGGCGGTTTTCCTGAACTTGCTGTTCGTATTCTGACCAACATTGAGTTTGGCGGTTGGAATTCCGAAATTGAGCTTCCTCCAGGACAATTGACAAAGCGACTTCTTGTGGGCACTAGTAGTGATGATCATCCGTCGTTCCGTGATTTGCGAAAGACCCTGTCTGCATTCGCTATTTTCGATAGGGTTGGATGGCGAGACGCAGATGGAAATCTCCATCCTGAGTTCCTAGAGATATATGACGTATTCGGTCTGAACACGATTGGAGATACTTCAGAGATAGAGGATATTGTCGGTTATGCGAAGCAACGTGGCTTGCTTCGGGGGGAGAAAGCATTAAGTCTCCAACCTTTACCTCTCGCATTATTGCTTATTAAGACCCGCATTGAACGACATGACCTTGACGATGAACTGCTACAACTCCCTACAGAGCTACTTCAGCGTGCGGAAACAAGAATCCCTTATTTCAACGCCTTTGAGTCTGGCCAAGACTGGGTGAGTGATGTTCTGAGTCGAAGCGGATGGTTCGGCGACACCTCGATTCTGGAGACGGAGGCTGGTGGGCGTGTATTCAAGAGTTTGTCAAGGGCCTCTGCTGAAGATGCGACTAAGGTGCTTCGTAGGTTTTTCAGAACTCGTTCTCATCCAGACCTCAAGGAATTCACCCAAGGAAGACGTGGTATGGTGCGAGCGCTAAGGGGGATCGCTGTTTGGGATACTACCTTTGATGAGGTGGCGAAATATTTGCGAAGATTGGCATTGGCGGAGAACGAATCGTTTGCAAATAACGCTACTGGTGTATACAAGGGCCTCTTCTCACCAGCTTATGGCCCGGTTGCTCCGACTGAACGTCATCCTATTGAACGGCTTCATCACATTGAAGACGGACTTAAAGGAGATGAGGCCGAGTTTGAATTGGCACTGGGTGCTGCCAGTGAAGCGCTCAAAATACAGCACTACACTAAATCGGGTCATCCAGAGAGACAAGGTGCTCGACAGCTTCCGGACTTGTGGGTACCCGAATCTAGAGATGATTGGGTTTCCTATTTTGAACTCGTATGGAACCTCTTGGTTAGCCGTATACCTGATGATCCTGAGAGAGCAAACGCCATTGTTGAAACTCTAACCGGTGCAGCACGTGGATTGGTATCTACTGGTACGGAACTCAGTTGTTTAGTCCAAGCAACATATGTTCATCTTTCTGAGATAGATTATGTTCAGATAGATAACGTAATTCAGTCGACTATCACAATCTGTGAATTTGATATTGGCGGGTTAGACCCTGACGAGCAGGAACAATGGGAAGAATTCAAAAAATGGTTGATTAGTAAATCATTCCATACAAGATTTGTGTCGTTTGTGGAGATTTCCCGTCAATACGACGAAGATGATGAGTGGATAGAGAAATTAGCTAAAGATGCAGTAGAGGATAAAAGTCGATTGAGAGAGGAGTACGATATATTATTCCAAAATGATTCTAGTAATGGCCATGAGTTTGGAAAGTGGCTTGCGAAGTCAGATGAGGGATTCGAATTCTTGGATGAATTCATTGAAAAATTAAACAGCAGAGCGCCTGAGACACTCCCCCCATTCATACTCGCATATATAGGTGAGCTAAAAAAGGAAGAGAGAGAACGGTTCGAAGAAGTCACTGAACGATTCGAAGAAGAAGAGAACCTACGAAAATACTACGTCTCTCTAATCAGAATCATAGATCCAACTGACGAGAAGGTTCAAGACTTGTTCCAGCAAATCGATGATGGAACGATTGCTGTCCAAGAACTCCAAGAATTCGCTAACCTCACTCAGCCATATGAAAGTCTATCAGAAGACACCGTTCAAGAGATTTGTAACCGATTGCTAGATGCAGATTCACAGTCTGCGCTTTCATCTCTTCGCCTATTGCATTGGTACTATATTTATCCAGATGAGGGCCCAAGCTTAGATACACCATTTCTAACATCCGCAGTCACGCATGATAATGTTCTCACTTTGGATGAGACTGTAAATAGTAGCCGTACCTACGAATGGAATGAAATCGTTGAAGCGGTAGTAGACGAAGAACCGGGGTCCAGCCCAAATATATTGGATGCGGTGATCGACGCATCTGAGTCGGAACGAAATCTTATTAGATTGGCTGGGTACTCGAGAGAAACACTTGGAAAGATAATTGAAGCGGATCCTAGTGGTGCCTGGTCAATAATCTCAACAAAAATCAGTTCAGAAGGTATCTCGGCTTGGTGGACAGCAGAATTCTTGAGTGGGAATTTTTCGTTGGGTGGGTCACTATTTGGGAGGCTCAATTGGGAAGAGGTTGAAAACTGGATTGGGGATGATCCTGAGGAGAGAGCTCCTGTTGTCGCCAGCTCTATAGAGGCTAAGTTACCAGAGAGTCGGGATGATACTACTCTTGCACGAGAGTTATTAGCTGAATATGGGCACATCGAACCTGTCCAGAATCGACTTGAAAGCACATATTTCACTGAAAGCTGGACAGGTTCTTCAGTAACTCATTTTAAAGAAAAGAAAATACGTATGGAGAATTCACTTCAGGTAGAGGAAGGCCGAGCCGATACTTCTAGAGAAGTGCTTAGATGGGGCGAATCAATTTTGGAACGGTTAGAATATCGTATCGCAAGTGCTGAAGTTAGTGAAGAAATCATCGGGATGGCTGATCAGAGTCCTAAGATTGATTAACAAATACTCTGAATAGTATAGATATATTTAGGACAATAAGTACCGTTAGCTCAATCAAGAAAATAAGACTATTTTCGTGGTAAGACCTGTTCAGAGCCGATCGAGATACTCACGCCGCTGTTCCATCTTCTCTTTCTCAGTACGCCGGTCGTAGTGTTGTTCGATGACCGCAGGACTCACGTTTGCGCGATCACTGACGATGTTGTCCGGGAGATCGCTGTTGAGCGAGTGCATGATGCTACCCCGCCGGATAGCATGAGGGTTGACATTTACAGGACACCTGAACGCCTCCTGGTCGTTGACAGCAGCCTCGCACTCCTCTGGATCCAGATCTTCAGGACACTCCGCTCCACGGAAACACGGTCGGGTCGCCTGATAGAGTACTTTCGAAGCGTAGTCTTGTTCGCACGCCCCTTCCTCGTCGCGACGAGCGGTTCACGGCCGAAGTCGTCAGTCACGTTCGGTCGCTTCTCTTCGATCCAGTCGTCGAGCAGCATGCAGATGTCATCCGACAACGCGACCAAACGCTTACCGTCTTTCTTGTTCTTGATCGGCGTGTCCGTCTCTGGGCGGTGGGGGATCTCGATGTACTGCTCGCTGGGATTGTAGCCGTCGACGTCGAGGGCGTTGACACTGCTGACACGCATCATCGTATGCCACATCAGCGCGACGGTAACGTGTTCACGGGATGCGTAGTCGTACTTGGCAAGGTACGAGAGAACCGCTTCAGCTTCTTCGGTCTCCAGCATCTCGTCACGGGTGTTTTGTTTTGGCGTCATCGATGGCGAACGGACCTTCGTCGAGAGGTCCTGCTCGACGGCGTCAATCGACTCTGCCCAGCGGATGAACACACGCAGCGTGTCCATCTGGGTCTTCTCGCTGGCGACGGAGAGGTCAACGTCGTCGCGCCGCCAGAGGCGGTATTGCTGGATCATGCGACCGGTGAGGTCGTTGAAGTTGTCGATGTCTTCCATCTCGCACCAGCGCAGGAAATGCTTGAGGCGGTACCTGTGCGACTGAATCGAACTCTCTGCGAGTTCGGCTTCCTTGTCCGTGAGGTACAGCTCGAGGGCTATCTCCGGATCGATTGGTTCGAGACTCATAGTCGTGAGTCGCGAACCGATAACGGGTCGATCTGAACTCCGGGATTTCCCTCCGTTCGTCAGACTGAATGAGAGGAGTCCTGAGGGTGTCTGAGACCCTGTGAGCCTGCAGTCCCCATCTGAAATAAAAACGCCGGGTATCCAATACACGGCGTACAGCCGTTTTTAAGGACTTACGGGATAGACTCGTTGAGTCCATCACGCTGCGTGACGCCTGCGCGGTCGTCCTCACTCTGTCGGTCGGTTCCACAGTGCCAACATTGGGGTAATCCACGATAAAGGCGCTTATCGAACAGAGGGGTGTGGATAGCCCCCGGATTAACTCGTGGGTCGCGTTGTGCGTGCCTCAGAACAATATCAAATCGAAGAGAAGAGGTTGGAATTATTCGATGGTCTGAGTCCGAGCGACTCATAAGGGTATTGCGTCACTTCGGAGGTCTCCACGAAGGATCCAAACGGAGAGATAGTATTATTTTGCTTGACTGTCAGGCATCAGTCAATGGATTGGGCAATCCTCGGACGAGTATTATCTGAGGAGAAACTAGAGCGAGTACGGAACATCTGGGAAGAGATTTCACCACATCCAGTAATTGCATCCCACCCAATCCTCACACTTGCCGGGATTATTGCAGCAGGAATCTACTGGTACACCGGGACCCCCATCGAAGACCTCCTCTACTACCTGAGCATCGTAGTCTCTCTCATAGAAGCACTCTGGAACTGGGTGATGCCCTCAGTGGCGCAATCGTTGTTCGCAAACTATCCCGGTCTCCGTCTAATCGCTGTCCTCGCGATTATCGGGCTATGGCTTCGTACACGTGATAAGGGTGTAGAACACGTAGTGGCGGAAGACATCGGGCCAGCAGTTGGCTCGGTCTTGGGAGCAATTGGAAAGATACCCGTCGTTGTCGTTGGTGGGTTAGCGTCTACTATTTCGGAGAATAGAGGCTTCATCTCGGATATACTGTCTGGCCTCATCTCCTCATTCATTTTCAAGGCTCTAATCGCGGTAGGTACAGTCGGAGCAGCAATCACCTTTCTCGGGCTATAAAAACTCGCTTAGTTGTTGTAACGGATTCTCAGATGTACTCTTCAAGTCCGAGTTTCCCCAACGCGATAAACAACAATACAAGGAGAGGGGGAGACTCCACGAAGGGAAGCCACCACGGGAGGACTGCTGCTTCCAACATCACTTCTGCACCTACTGCACCCCCAGTAATGATATAGACAATAGCAGCGATCGCGAAGGGAATGTAGATGAGATAGAACAAGAGGTCGTCTGCAAAATCACGAAGGTTCATACTTAGAATCCACCTGAATCAGGGAGCAATCGAAGGACTACGTAGGCTGCTCCGCCTACACCGGGTACGGCTATCAGCAGGGCTTTCCACCCATACTGGGTAACATCCAACCACACCGGGAAGAACGGGTCTTCGGGTTGAGGGGCGAGACCGACACGCACTACGGTTCCAATGAATACTGCGAAGATTATCAGCAGTAGCACGTCACCAGAGCGGGTGCGAAGGAAGTTGTAGAATCCATTCACAATACTGGACTGTACGGTCTTGTAGAATTAAATCTATCTCCCTTAGCGTAACCTATCGCAAGAGCGCCTACGACGAATCACCTGCTTGCGCACAGTCCAGACAGACGTAGATAGGGCCTTGTGCGACGCCCTTCTCGTTTTGGTCCATGAGTATCTCGTAGTCGTCGCCTGCGATGAGATTTTCACAGTTCCGGCTACTCTGACACATCACCGATTCTCACCCGCTCGTGCGGCTCGTTCTTGATTTTGAACTCGTGCGAGGACTCTGTTCACATAGGCTGGCGAACCTGCCTCAAACTGTAGAATGTGGGCGGGTCGTCCTGACTGATGTAATCAAGCGTATCAGACATCCTCCTCACTCGGGCTGTATTCCTCTACAATCCCGAACACGTACATTCCGAAACCGAGTGCGAAGAACGTGCAGATGTAGAGACCGTCAATTGGAACGAGGCCCAACGCTTGCGTAACGAGAGTGCTTATCCCAACTAGAGTAGAGACCTCTCCCCAAGTTTTGATTGAACTCACTGTACATCACTGGCACCTCTGTTGCTGAATCGTACCATGAATATCAATTATCAGACTATTTCTTAGGTATGTCGACAATCCAACGTCGCAAGTGGGGCTACGCCCAGTCGTAGGATATCCAGTCAACCGAGAACGATTCCCCAAGCCACAGGAATCCCACAATGAAGCCGAATATGTACCCTGCGAGGTGGGCGACGATGTTAGTTCCCAGCGGGAGATTATAGTACATTCCGACCGCTCCAGCGTATGCGATTACCAATGCCCAGAGGAATGGGAGATACCCAATTCCGAAGACTACCTGCAGCGCCTCCATCAAGCCGTCCAACCCGATTCGGATGACCATTCCAATGAAAAACAGAAGTACGAATAGTATCGTTACGCCGGTCAAAATCACGTTCCCGAAATACACGTAGATGGAAGCGTAAACGGCGAACATCACCATTCCCGACCAGAATGGGTTAAGGTTCTTGTCGATGTGCGAATCTATGGCTGCGAACATCACGACGGGCAGAACTCCGAAGAATGCAGAAAGGACTCCTGAAAATCCGATTGACCGTGCCCCCATCGGATACTGGAAACTAGCAACCGTAGTGACAAGCGGAGTGGCAAACAAGAGGATGAGAACGATTTTGGAGACCTCCGATTTGCGGTTACTCAGAATTGCCATCGGGTAGAGCGCAGTTAGACAGAGAAGGTAATTCGTTAGATTTGGTTTCAGGTGGGTTTCCCAGTCAGAGTGAGCAATACTAGAGATATACGAATCTACCAGCGTATCCAGCGAGAACAGCGGCTGACCGATTATTTCCAGCCAGAAGACGGACCGCTTGACGCTTGCGAGGATCCAGTAATTACTCAAGATGGCGAGTTCGACTGCAAGCAGGATGCCAGGGATGATGCCGAACAGGAGAAGAATCTCTCTACCGTCGGCTCCGTCTATCAACTCCTTCTTTGTAGCTCTGAGGTTGTCACGAGTAACGACAACCCCCTCTCGTAGGTTCTGGCGAACACCCATTTATTGACCACATATTTTATAATAACAGAAAAACGTACCGGGGATAATGTGGTATTCTCGCTCCTGCACGCGAAAAACAGGGGTGTAGCGTCGTGTGAGTGAGAGTTAATAGAACGACAATAGACAGTCGTCATTACAAAACACCACTTGCGACAGTCGCGCTCCGGTATCGTCGTACTCGTTGACCTCAAGGCGAGTCATTTACATCAATGGCAGAGCCGCACGCATCACATTCGTTTGTAGTACTAGCCGCTGCATCGAACGGGTTACCTGCTTTTCCCATACGACTGGCCAAACACGCCCAGATAGATGGTCCTTATCATATAATTGACTATATTGCAGTTATATCTTTTACAGCGGAAACCTGCGGTCAGAACGGCTTAGAGCGGAAGCCCGGTCAATGACCGCGCGAGGTGAAACTGAACGCGGAAGCAGGTCAAAGGGGCTTGTTTAGACGCGTGGGATCAGTGGTCTCAGAGCTTCACAGTTTGCTCGATGTTTCTGACGGCAGCCTTTAGGACGAGCTCTCGGAACTGACCAAACCACGTTCTGGCCCGCAACGTCTCGCCGAACCGATGTATCTGCGGTGAGTCGATATAGCGAGTTCGTCTCTGTTAGAGAGAGTGCATAGACAGCAGTTTATCCTGAAAAATATATAATTGTAGGTCCATCGTTATATTATAAGTTGGTTGAGCTTTCATCACTTAACTATGGGAAGCGATGCGGAAGAGTTCAAGGAGAGTCTGAGGTCGTTCAAAGAATTCAGTGACGGTAACGGTGGCCACTACCTGATAATGCAGTTTGAGGACGACAGTGGCCTTGTATTTGAGAAACAATCAAGCGACGACAACCTCGCAATAGCGGAACTTTCACCAGTATATCGAGGCTTGATGGATTCAATGAGAAGTATCGCAGAAGGCACCGACTTCGAGGTCAACAAGGACAGAAACACTCAGCAAAACCTGCGGGGGTTGATGCAGGAATAGTAACTGCGTGCTGACTACAGAGATTCTTCTGTCTTCTCCAGTGCATTAGCAACAGGATCAATGTTTACGGTGATGTATCGGTTTGTCTTCCATCACTTTAAAAAAGCCCGTATCATCGCTCATTTTTCGTAGTAGTGGAGTAGGCTGCCAACAAATAAGAATGAATATAATGCTGACTCTAATACTATGAGCAGATGTCCAAACCGTGACAAAAACCAAGAAGAATTCGATTGTATACGATATGAAGACCAGAACAATCCTGTATAGGATTTCTATCTTATCTTAGCTATCGCACTCTCAGGTTATTTCACATTTATATAACCGAAGCAATCTGTGCGTTTACCGTGCCACAGACTAGACTTCTACACATCAGTGATACCCATCTCGGGAAACGCCAATACGGCTCTGATGTCCGACGTGATGACTTTGCACATGTATTCGGACGAGCAATCAAACTCGCTGTTGATCGCGATGTCGAGGCTGTCATCCATACAGGTGATCTATTCGATGACCCAGTACCATCGCTTCCGACAGTCATGGAATGTGCTGAGCTGCTTGAGCCGCTCGAGAAGCATGACATCCCATTCTACGGTATCGTGGGAAACCACGAACGGAAAAACGACGACCAGTGGCTTGACCTCCTCCGACGTACGAACGCTGTAACTCGACTAAATAGAGAGGCAATGGTCGTTGGTGATGTAGCAATCTATGGAATCGATGCGGTCCGTCCGAGCGTCTGGGACACAGCTGATTTCGAACTCGAAGCACCGCCTGAAGGGGCCGAATATTCGATTCTCTGTATGCATGAACTGCTCGACCCCCCTGCAGAAGGGGTCGTCGCTAATTATCCCGCCAACGATGTCCTTGAACGTGTCAACGTTAACCTCGACGGCCTCGCACTCGGCGACCTCCACCAGCCGAAGAGCGCACGCGTTGATGGGACAGATATCTGGTACGCGAGTGCGACCGAGCGCGGTGCGAAAGATCAGGAAGAGACGGGACTCGTTCAGTTACTCGAGATCGAGGACGGGAGTCTCACTCGCCGCCAGCTTGAACTCGAGACGCGCCCATGGTCGGTATTCCATATCGCGTTCGGCGAGGATGACGGTGCGGAATACGTTCGTGATGTGTTTGACCGGCGTGATCTTGATGAGGCCGTTGCGAAAATCGAACTGACTGGGGATCGTGGCGCCGTCACTGCAAATGAAGTGCTTCAAATGGCCCGTGACGCCGGAGCTGCTGTCGTGAGTGTTGACGACAACCGAGGACGCGTCGATATCAATGTCGACTCGATCGAGGCGATGTCGCTTCAGGGGCTCGACGGTGCTATCGAAGAGCGGCTTGCAGACGAGGACTTCTCAGAGGTGGCTCTTGACGTCGACAGTCGTGTTCGTGAGGAAGAAGGTATCAGCGACAACGTCAATGGGGCCGCGACGGATCTCGAACCTGCTATTCGAGATCGGCAGAAGATAGCCTTTGACGAGCGTGAAGCGCTGGATGAGAAGATCGACGCGACCGTGACGATGGAGGGGAACGAATGAAAATCACACAACTGCGGTTACAGAATATCCGGAGTTACAGCGACGAGACAATCGAACTCCCGGACGGGACGGTCCTCGTTCGTGGTGATAATGGAGCGGGCAAGACAACGTTGCTGATGTCGATCTTCGGTGGCCTCTTCCTTTCGAAAATCCGTAATGTTGGGTCGAATAACTTCAACCTTGACGATATCGTCCGTCGGGGGGCAGAGGGAGGAGAAATCGAGCTCACTTTCGAAGTCGAGAACGTCCAGTACACGGTCACGTGGACAATCGATACAACTGGGCAAAACAGCGCGGTGATTACATCCCCTGCATTCGAGGAGCCAAAATCTGGGATTCGGCACGTTCGATCGGAGGTCATCGACGTTGTCGGTATGGACGAGGACAGTTTCTCCCGCTCGGTGTACGTCCAACAGGGTGAGGTCGACCGACTGTTCGACGATGATGCTCGTGCGGAACTTATCGACGATTTACTCGGACTTGATCAAATTGACCGCTACCGGAGCCGAATGAAGGGAGCACGCCGCATAGCGAACCGTCTCGTCAGCGAAAACGAACAAGCAGTGGCGAACCACCGTGAGACTATCGAGGAGCAGTTCGACTATGATATCGAGGGGTACGAGTCCGAACTCGCAGAGAAACAGGCAGCGATTGTGAAGACGGAATCCGAGTTAGAAGAGATCAGCAGCTTCCTTGAAGAGCTACAGGACGCAAAACGTGACCTCGAGTCCGTGATAGAGGATTACGACGAATTGGAAACGAAACTTAGTGATACGAAAGCCACGCGTGAGGAATTACTCGAGGACCGAGCCACCAAACAACAGGATATCGAGGAGGCAGAAGCAGCGATCGAGGAGGCCGAGGCCGAAATCGAGAATCTCCAAGACCGAATCGAGGAGAAAACGAACGCCCTCGTGGAGCTCGAGACGCCTGCGACGACCGACCCGATCGAGATCAATCTCGGTACAGAATCTACTGCCGAGAAGACCCTCGAAGCCGCACGAGATGCCGTCGAGACGGCGAAAGTCGAGCGACAGAACCGAGAAAACGGCCTGGAACAAGCGGAAGAGGAACTTACTCGTCTTCGTGACGAACGTGAACAACTCCATGAAGAACGCGATGGGATCGAGGAATTACTGTCGACGATTGCGGAGAAAATCGACGATGCAGAGACTGAGGTCGAAGTCATCGAGGACGAACTCTCGGAAGCCGTAGACGACCGGAACGCAGCCACAGAGGAGTTCCTACCCGACGAGCACTGTCCGGACTCGGTGACCGACGATACCCTAGATCTCGTCGAATCACACAAGGACGAACTCACCGAACAGAAGAGCAATCGCTCCGAGGAACTCGCTGCCAAGGAAGCGTCGCTCGAGGCCAAAGAGGAAAACATTGCGGACGCCCGTGAAGATGTCGAAGCGGCGGAATCGGGGATCAACGAGTTCGAAGAGCGAATCGGTGAGGTGGAATCGGAGCTCTCGTCTGCTCGTGACGAACTCGAAAACGACCGGGAGCAGTTCCAGAACGATCTGAACGCACTCGCCGAGGAACTCACGACGTTCGGCATCGATGTCACTGATGACACGCTCAGCACGACTATCGACGATCAGATCCCCGAGGCCAAAGCCGACATTCAGAAATCGATCGAAGAGGCAAACAACAGAGTCACGGAACTCGCTACGCGGAAACAGAGCCTCGAGGAGGACCGAGAGGAATTGGAATCGTTGGACGGTCTCGCAACGTGTCCGAAGTGTGATCAGACGGTCGACGTTGATCACCTCGAGAACGAACTCGACGAGATTACGACGGAGATTACAGAGCTGGAAACGCAACTCGAAACGGCGAAACAAGAGCGTGACGATCATCTCGCTGCTCGTGACGAACTCGATGCCCTCCGAGCGGAGGCGATCGACCTTCGAGAGTTCCGTACCGAGACCGTGAAAGTGACAGCGAACCGGGCCGAGGAACTGGAAGACGAACTCGAGACGCTCCAAGACGAACTGGACGAGGAACAGGAGGTACTGATCGACGCAAAGAGCGACTTCGAAGAAACTGAGGCTGCCGTCGACGACCTCGAAACCGAAATCGACGAACTCGACGGAGCGATCGACGCGCTGGAGACGTGTATCGAGGAGGGTGACGCCGTTGTCGACGCTTTCGACACCGTCGACCAACTGCGCGACCGACACGAGGATCGTGTCGATGACCTCTCAGACCTTCAAGAGGAGTGCACCGACACGAAATCCGACCTCGAGCGCCTGGAGACGGAGCTCAACGAGCTGTCAGAGCAGATCGAAACACAGCAGGAGGGGGTCACGGATGCCGAAGCCAATCTCGATACTGCTGAAGACGCCATCGAGACGGCGAACGAGCAGCGCAAATTCGTCGCCGAGGCAGTAGACGCGTACGACGCGATCGATGACCTCGAAAGCGATATTGACAGTCACCAGCAGGATATCAGCCACGCTCGGGACTCCATCGAGACGCTAAACAAGCAGATTGACGCCGTCGAAGACGGAATCGAGGATCTCGAGGAAGAACTCGGTGGGACGGATATCGAAGAAACGAAAGCAAATCTCGAGGATGTCGAAGAACGGATCGATCAGCGAGAGGTGACGGCCGAGGACCTCGAAGAAACACTCCAGTCGCTCAGGTCGGACCGGGACGTCCTCGAAAACGAACTCGAACGGCTGCAGCGGTTCCACGATCGGCTCGAACTCGCGGAGGAAAAACGCGAGTGGGCACAGGACCGGGCTGACGAGTTCGAGAAGATGATGCACGTGTATCAGGGCGCGAAATCGGACCTCCGTGAGCAGTACCTCGCGTACGTCAACGAGTACACGAACGACATCTTCAGCGATATCTACAAGAACAGTAGCTACCAGCAGGTGCGTATCCTCGACGAGGGCCCCGACGGGACGCCGTATGCCATCCAACTTCTCCGAGACGATGGGACGCTCGAGCACCCAAGCAATGCGAGTGGCGGTGAGCGGGCAATCGTCAATCTCGCACTTCGTGCCGGGATTTACAAACTCATCGCGGAGATGCGCGATGGCGACAGTGGCCGACTTCCGCCGTTCATCCTCGACGAACCGACGACGTTTCTCGATGAAGGCCTACGCTGCTACAACCTCGATCCTTTCCTAGGCGTGCTCCACGCCGATCGACACGGCCGGCCATCGCTCGCGCTCGACCTCCAAGAGGAGTTCCGACCGCTGTTCTGTGACGCGTTCGTCACGCGCCTGATCAACCGCGGAACGATCACGCACGATCAGTTCGGAAATGATAATCGACTCACCGACGACGGCTTCCAAGCGTACTTGGACAAATTCGACGGCTACATGGGCGAAGAATTGACACACCCGCACTTCGAGTACCGCGTGAGCCGTCGAAAAGCGATTCGACAGCAAGTGATTCTCTTGCGGAAAGCGATCACAGGTGAGCTCGATGACTACCACGCACTGGAGGTGTCCCGATGAGACTCGCAGTAACGTACGACGTCAGCGACGACACGAATCGTCGGCGTGTCTACCGGACGCTAGAACGATACGGGGCGTGGCGCCAGTACAGCGTCTTCGAACTTGACGTCTCGAAGAGCGAGCGGGTCGAACTCGAAGACGAACTCGAGGAACACATCGAGCCAGCTGACGGAGATCGAATCCGGCTGTATCGGCTCTGCGAATCCTGCCAAGAGGCGACGACAGATCTCGGAACCGAACCACCGGACGAACAATCCAACGTTATCTGACGTCGGTCTTCGTCGACCTTTTTCAAAGCCGTGTACAGCAGAGGTCCACGAAAGCATCCCGTGTCGTCGTGGGTAGAGCAAGGTTTATAGACCCGCTCGAGCAAAATTCACCCCCTGTCGAAGTGCGGTAGAAACCCAGAACGGGATTGAAACCGGCCTCGTTCCCCTCGAGGATCTGTTCGCGGACCTGTCGAAGTGCGGTGGAAACCCAGAACGGGATTGAAACATCCTCAGCGACGGAACGCAGTTCCAACCGACACGTCGAAGTGCGGTAGAAACCCAGAACGGGATTGAAACAGGTTCGAAAGGGCGATGGGACGGTGCTGTGGTCGAGTCGAAGTGCGGTAGAAACCCAGAACGGGATTGAAACTTGCAGTCCTGATTACTGGCCTGTTCGTCGTGACCTGTCGAAGTGCGGTAGAAACCCAGAACGGGATTGAAACACTCCTCGAGCGGTATTGAGCGGCCCGACGAATGTCGAAGTGCGGTAGAAACCCAGAACGGGATTGAAACGATACAGGAGGGTTCGAGACGGCGATCACGGACGAGGTCGAAGTGCGGTAGAAACCCAGAACGGGATTGAAACGCCGATCCGCAGACCTTCGTTCTTGAGAGCGGTGAGTCGAAGTGCGGTAGAAACCCAGAACGGGATTGAAACAAGAGCAGGTCTACACGCGGAGTACAACCAACGGCTGTCGAAGTGCGGTAGAAACCCAGAACGGGATTGAAACATCCGCGCCGCGTGCAGGAGGGGAGAGTGATGGACTCGTCGCAGGGCGGTAGAAACCCAGAACGAGATTGAAACGCCCCGATCGGAGCGGCCCTCAGTTCGAATCCGGGGCGTCGCAGAAGGGAGAAAACCCACTACGGGATGAAAATAGATCAGAAAAGGACATTATCGATGATTGTTTGGCTATCTAAGGGCCGTGGGGCAGAAGCCTTCTTATAGCGTGATGTTGGGGCTACCGACATCGCTTCCTCGATGGTGATTAGCGAGTGTAACGGAGGGTGTCATAGAAGAGTTCTCACACCGTGATCACGGTACTTGCCGGATTGTCTCCGCGTTCGTAGTTGGTGATTGCGACGACGAGGCGAAGGCACAGCGCAAGAAACACTTGCTCTCGTACGTGGACGCAGCCTCGGGCGTGCGTTCGCCCGAGGCCGCAGTCCTTGACTGATTCGTTGGTTCGTTCGACGCCTGTCCGGCGGTTGTACGTCTCGTCTAGCGTCGATTGCTTCAGTTGAACGTCTTCACTGTGTTCCTCGATGCGGTCTTCGACTCTGTACTTGATGTCTTTCGGATCGTCGGTGTTTCGCGCGTTGTACGGAGCGACTGGCACGACCCCTGCTGGCCGCAGGGGTCGTGCCAGTCGAGTGTGTCGTAGGCGCTGTCACCGACCATCCAGATCGGCTTGGCGACGGCGAGTGCGTCACTTGTGACGCGCATCGCCGTCTCCTCTGGCGCTTGTTTGCTCTCGGTGAACTCGGCTGCAATCGGGATCTTTGATCCGGTCGAGACGATCGTGCAGCCGTAGCCGTGGTAGTACTCCTCAGCGGTAGGATCGTAGCATTTCGACGCATCTTGATCGGCGGGCATCGTCCTCACGTCGGTTGAATCGATGCAGTAGGTCAAGTTGAGCAGGCCGCGGCAGGCGGCCTGCTCGACGAGTCGGTCGAAGACATCGTCAACGACGTGTTCAAGGTCAGTGAGAAAGCGATTGACCGCGTCTCTCGGCGGCGGTCGATCGAAGCCGCAGCCTCAGCCAGACAACCGTATTCTGAAGCTCCCGCTCAACAGGACGGATCCCATAGATGTCACGATAATAGCAGTGGAGGAAGCCGCGCATCAACTCTGGTGGTTTATGCTCTCGTGTTCGCCCCGTCTGCTCCGGGGCGAACACATCGAACTCGTCGAGAAACTCGAAGGAAAGATGCTCAAACAACGTTAACGTCTCGGTCTCCGCGACATTGAAGAACGACTCTACCGAAGGCTCATCCTGCAGGGTCGCTGAGTCCATACCACCTCAGCATTCACCCTGCTCTTTGGTGTGGTAACCGTTCTATGACACCCTCACGGCGAAGGCAAATACGTCGACGGAGACGCACACGTGAATACCTGCGAGAACCACCATCGCGCCAGCGAAGTGTGGCTCTCGCCTCATCAAGGAATTTCGAATGACAAACTTACCGTCTATCTCAGACTCTTCGAACTCCGCCGGAGGATCCTACTCAAACCCGGGCGAGAAGCCCTGAAAGACATTATCCGATCTATTCTCTGACTCACCAACAATGTCCTTCACAAGAGCGACGGCAATTGGCATTCTACTAACAACCGCTGACGTTGCGCTCGAGCCAAATGACGCAGAATATGAGATTACGTGCCACGATCGCGACGGCACCGCCGGTGATCATCAACCCGGTGCCGATGGCAGTCAGGAACCCAACCGGCGTGTAAGCTGTCAGCGCCGCATCGTAGTGTCTAGTTCGATGCATTAGTCACAATTAGATCTCATAGCAAGAAAATAATCACTCGAAAGAACAATCCCAGTGATTATCATATATAAACCCAGTGGGAGAGCTTTAAGCGAGAATGTGAGAATGGTGAATGACGCCATTCAGACATTCTTTCCTCATTCAAGATAAGCTGATCTTCTGTCTATTTATGTACTACACCCATATGGCTAACCATGGGTCTGAGTGATTACCTGCCCGATACGCCACTGGAACAAACTGACAATGAGGATTACGAGGCAGTCGATAAGGAATTGACGACGAGTCTTGTTCAGAAAATGCTTCCGACAATGGATTACATGGCTGTGGAGAGGAAAGTGCAGGTCATTGAGACGGTTCGGTGGTACCTTGCTTTTGACAGTGCCTACAACACCCAAACACGTCGGACTGAAGCTCAAGAACGGGTAGCAGACTCGCACGAAGTCACTGTTCCTGCCGTTCAAGCGAAAGTACGGAAAGTGTATGAAAATCGGTATGGGAGAAAAAACGCCCAGAAGCTGTTTGATGAAGATCTCGAGCAGATCGAAGAAGCATACATGTGCAGAGTCGAGGATTGTTAAAAATGAGTGTAAAAACGCTGAGTTGGAGGACTATGGGGCAAAACAGTTTGTACACACTCAGTCACGTTTACAGAATCTAAATGAATACTTCAAAATTGGAGAAATGTTGAGGTATTCATCCAGAAGTCACCTGAGAAAATGGTGGTAAGGAAGCGGTAGCAAAAAATATCGCGAGAGAGAGCCCGTGATGTTCGGGTGTTTATTGATCCGGGACCACATACGCTTCATCGAGGACACCGGGTTCGATGCCGACTCTACCATATTGGCGACCACTATCTCAAGGCTATGGTAACCTACCTTCTTGACTGAAAGATGGGACTGTTTGTCTGACTGAGTTTCTTGTATCCGTCTACTCGACTTTGTCGTATGACGACTTGTTATACAAGTCGGAGGCTATCGTAGTCCCGGCGCCCTCTAGAACGTCCAAAACCCCGAACTTCGATCAAAGTACCTCTCAAGACACTGGTGAATCGTTCCGACTTCTATAACAAGAACGCATGAGACTTGAGGCAGTAGAAAAAGAAGGGCAGTACAAAGTTGTATGACCGGTCGAGATCTCGATAAATCGCTATCTATAATATGGTCTTCAAACAGCGCTATGAAATCTGTTGGTAGTCAGAATCTGCAGTAGTCGACATCCGCTTGGCGACCATGGTAATGAGTTCGGTCGGATTATCCCCTCCCGCCTTTGGCGGGTGATCGAGCACTTCAATATCGAGGGCCCGGGCATTATCCAACCGGCCATCAGCAATTTCGATGTTGATGATTGCACGGGTATATATCACAATTACACGAGTCGGGGAGACATCCAAATATTCGATGCCGAGAGCAGTGAACGTCTCCGGCAGATCGAGATTCGGTGTGAACCGATACCGAGCTAGGCCCTGTTCATCGGTTACCATTGTAGATTTCAATGTGTTCTCCGCTTCAAACTCCACATGCTCACGAGAACACGAGCATTGCAGTTCAGTACTTTAGCACACACCGATTGGATTAACCAACAATCGAAAAGGGAGCTCAAGAACGTTGGTTAACACAGGGAGCAACGAGGTCTGAACCGAGGAGGGAAGGTTCCTCGAGTCGTGGTCGCTCAGGAGAGAAGCACAGTGAACCGTCTATTCGTAGGGCGGTTCGACGGTTGTTATCACCCTCACTTCCCGTTCATCCACAGTTGGTTCGTGAAGTGTTTCACCATCTGGGAATTCCGTTATCTCCCAACCACCACCGCTGGCATACTCCCAATAGATTTCACTCGTTGCAGGTTCGTATCGGATCGCCTGTAGTGAATCAGGTCCCGGCGAATGATATATTTTAACGTCGAACGTCCCATCATCCCATAACTGGATTCGGCAACTTCGCGGTTCTGG